>CACZRY010000102.1 GCA_902783745.1 uncultured Erysipelotrichaceae bacterium | reverse complement strand
TATCTAGAATCAAAAGGAATTTCTAAATATTTTAGTGTTACTAAAATAGATAAGATAAATCATATATTTTTATTAAATAGCTTAAAATATAGCTATTTAGGCTATTTAAAATCAAAATTATCTAGTGAATCATATTCTTATACATCAACAATGGTATTTCAATCTAATGAATTAGATAGTAACATAAAAGATTCATATTCAATACTTGGAATATCCCATATACTTGCAATATCAGGATTACATATAATATTTTTATATTCTATAATATCTTTTATATTATTAAAATTATTTAAATATTATAAGAAAACAATACCATTAATAATACTTGGAATATATGTATTATTTATTGGAATGCCATCAAGTGCCCTAAGAAGCTATTTATTCTTATTAATTGCATCAATTAATAAAGGTAAAATAAAATATACTAGATTAGATATATTATCTATTTCTGCAATAATATCTTTATTATTTAATCCATATAGATTATTTGATGTAGGATTTATTCTAAGCTATTTAGTATCATTTATAATAATATTTTCAAATGAATTTATTAATAGAAGTGATAGCTTAATTAAAAAGTATCTTTTATATATAATTATATTTTTAACAACAATACCATATACAGTATCCATAAGTAATAATATATCTTTATTAGGTCTTTTATTATCTCCTATATTATCAATCATAATAGGATATATAATATTACCAATATCATATATATTATCGTTAATTCCTAGTCTTGATTATTTATTAAAATACATTTTTATTTTTATAAATTTATATATTACAAATTTATCATCATATTCATTATTAATACCTGTTATTTCATTTAATATCTGGATGAAATTAATATATTATGTAGTATTAATATTTTTATATTATTCAATATTAACTAAAACAAATTTAATAATATCTTTTTTATATTTTTCTATATATTTAATATCTATATTATCAATTAATTATATTAATCCTTTATATCAAATAACATATTTAAGTGTAGGACAAGGGGATTCTATATTAGTAAGATGTCCTAATAATAAAGGTAATATGCTAATAGATTGTTATAATTCATATGATTATTTAAAAAACAAGGGAATTAATAGAATAGATTATTTAGTTATTACACATTCAGATTCTGATCATTTAGGAGACTATTTAAAGATTATTGATAATATTAATGTTATAAATATCTTATATCCTAAATATGATTCTAAAGCATATGAAATTTTTAAGGATTATAGTAATAGTATTATGGTTGATTATAATAATTCATTTTATTTATCAAATATATATGTAGATATATTAGGTCCTATAAATGAATATAGTGAAGCTAATTCAGTATCTATTGTTTTGAAGTTTGAAATAGAAGGGCATAAGTTTTTGTTTACAGGAGATTGTACAAAAGAAGAGGAATTAGATTTAATTGATAAATATAATAATTACTTAGATATTGATGTATTAAAGGTAGGACATCATGGTTCTATAACATCATCATCTATAGAATTTTTAAATGTAGTTAGCCCAAAAATCTCTATAGTATCAGTTGGAATTAATAATAAATATGGATTACCTGATATAGAAGTTATTAATAGATTAAATAAAATATCAGAAGTATATGAAACTAGATATTGTGGAAATATAAATATTAGTATATTTATGAATAAATTAAGAATACAGAAATATCATTAATATGCTATAATTTATATGGGGTTGATAATATGATTTATAAATTAAAAATTAATTCTTTAGAAATTAAAGGCGCATTCTTTTATGATAAAGATTTTGGCTTTTACTTTTTTTGTGAAAATGAATTAGAAATTAATTTACCTGAAGTATCATTTGATATTGATGGTGAATATATCACACTAAAGAATAAGAGTGTTAATGAATTTTTAGTATATAAAATTAATAAATATAATAAATGCCATTACGCATTTGCGTTAAAGAATGGAATGGATTTATTAAATGTTGATTATTTAACATTTGATAAGCTAGATATTAATTCTAATTTTGAATTATTCAATGGTGGAGATGTATTATTGTTTTTAGCATCTATTAAGAATCTACCTAATGGTAATTATATTGTTGGTTCTGTTGAGGATTATATATCTACTATATGCGAGATGAATGATAAATATAAGAATTTAGAGCATTTTTATAGAGGTCATTATCATTATAAATATCAGCTTGTACCATCTCTTTTTAGAAAAGCTAAGTTTTTCAATAATGAAAGTGATATTTATATGGATTTTAAAACTCAGTATTATAATGAACTTTCACATAAAAAATATATTGAAATATTAACTACTATGCAGCATTATAAAATGCCAACAAGATTATTAGATACAACATCTAATCCACTTGTTGCGTTATTCATGGCATGTGATAAACCCCAAGGGTTCCATACTAAATATTATGGAATTGGTGAGGTTATATATATGTCAATTGAGAAGAAGAATATTAAATATTCAGATTCTAATGCAGTAACATTATTATCAAGTCTTGCGGTACTTGAAACAAAATATAAGCAAGAATTATATGAAAAGATAATAGAATATAGTAAAACTAAGGATGAATCTATTTATAAGAATTCTATTGCTTATAAGAGATTTGTTGCGGAAGTACAAAATGAGCTTGCTTATTTTGATGAATCATTTTTTGATCCTTTAATTCTTTTAAATCACTTACATGTTAAGGTTGGTATGATTAATGAAAGAATAATAGCTCAAAGTGGAAGCTTTATTCTTTTTGGATTATGTAATTACCAAACTGGAGAATATGAACCTTTATCTACTGTTTCTAATGAAAGAATATTTATTGTAAATAGACCATATATTTTAAAACAATTAGAAATGTTAAATATTTCTACAGGTTCAATGTATCCAGATAAGGATCATATGTCTCAAGAGATTATAAAAAGCTATGATAAATAAGTAATAAACTAGTTTATTATATATTAATATGTTATAATATTTTTAGTAGGAGGTTTCTTATGTCAGTTGAAGAAATGTTAAAATTCTTAGGAGTTAAAACTCAATCAGAAGAATCTATAGATTTATGTTATATGATGGATAAGGAAGCTTTTAATATGATGTCTAAGGGTAAATATGATTATTCATATGAGCTTGCAAAATATGAAGCTGTATATGAATTATTAAAATGTGAATTAGGATATCATAAATTAGATCAAGCACATTTAATGCAGTATTCTGAGATTGTAGATAAAATATCTTTAGAAGAAGAGGATAAAGATTTTAGAGATATGCATTTTACTGGACTTGAAAGAGTATTATTAAGATATAATAGATCTGATTTAGTTGGATTTAAGTATAATAAAGACAATGGTATAAACTTTAATGATATGGTTCATGATGCATATTTATATGAAATGGGCGGAGATTATAATGAAGCAATAAGCTTATATCGTCATACAGGATATGATGATAGAGAAGCTATATGTAAAGAAAAATCAAACAAATAGTATTGAAATTTGTACTATAGTATGGTTTAATAATAATAAATTTTTAGGGAGGTATAGAAAAATGAAAAAGGCAAGTAATATTTTATTAATTGTTGGTGCAATTACATCTATTGTTGCAGCAATTTCTGTATTGATTACATCAATTGTATTCTTATCATTAACAACTGATGTTGCAAGAGATGGAATTAGGGAAATGTATGAAAATGGACAAATTACATCAAGTCAACATTTTGCAACATCTGAAGAAGCTGTAAATTTCTTTGTTGGTATGTTCGGAGGAATTGGCATTTTCTTATTATTTTATAGCATTGTAATTATTGCAAATATTGTTATTTCATTTGTTGCTAAGGCTAAATCTAGTAAGCCTGTATACATTGTTTCAATCGTATTTGGTGTAATTGCTAGTAATGTGTTTAGCTTAGTCGGTAGTATTTTAGGCTTAGTTGCTGCATCAGTTAAGCAAGAAGAATAATTTATAATTTTAAAAGCTGTTTTGAAATTGAAATGTTTCAAACAGTTTTTTTTATTATTTAGAAATAATACATATGGACAAATAATTTTAAAGTATTATAATATGACAGGTGATTTTTATGAATAAGAATTTTTTTAAAACATATTCTAAAAATGTATTACCTGCAATAATAACAGCAGTAGTATTAGGAACATTTTCAATTGTAGATGGCTTATTTATTGGAAATAAGATAGGTGATATAGGTCTTGGTGCGATTAATTACGCATATCCTATTACAGCTTTAATTCAATCAATTGGATTTGGAATAGGTATGGGTAGTGCTGTTTTAATTTCTATTGCAAGAGGTAAAAATGATTTTGATAAAATAAAAAAAATACTTTTTAATACATATATTGTATTCCTAGCATCAGCAGTTATACTAATGGCTATTTTTATGCCTTTAGCACATCCTATTTTGAATGTTTTTGGTGCAAAAGAAGAAGAGATGCATAATGTTGCTTATGCGTATTTAAATGCGATTTTATTTGCGGCATTACCACAAATCCTATCTCAAGGATTAGTACCGATTTTAAGAAACTTTGGTAAAAATATATATGTTATGATTATTATGTCATTATCATTTATTACTAATATATTTTTAGACTGGTTATTTATATATCCGTTAGATTTAGGCCTTATGGGAGCCGCTTTAGCAACTAATATTGCGCAAACAATTACAACATTAGGATGTATTATAATACTTGTAAGAAAAGAATATAGACCTACATTTATATTTGATAAAAAATTAATAAAATCCTCATTACTTGTAGGCATATCACCATTTGGAATAATGTTTGTACCATCAATTGTCTTAATATTAATTAATAAGAGCTGTTCTATATATAATGGTGATACAGCTGTTGCGGCATATACTGCAATATCTTATGTTACTTTTATGGTTACAAGATTAATTACAGGTGTAGGTGATGGTGCACAGCCATTAATGAGTGAATATTATGGTAGAGGAGATATGAAGAATCTTATTAAAACCTTAAGATATTCATTGGTATTGGCAATATCTATAGGATTAATTATGACTTTATTAATAATTATATTTAATGATCCAATATCTCATATATTTGGTATATCAGATGATGCGATAGTATTATATAAGGAATCTAGTCTATATTTTGTATTACCTTTTTCAAGTTTAGCTGTAATGAAAATTGCAATGAGCTATTTTTATTCACAAAAGAAGAATATGTATGCATATATAATAGTTTATTTAGAACCAATTATTGTGCTTTTATTTGTATTTATCTTACCTATATTTTTAAAAACAAGTGGTATATGGTTATCACAAACATTAGCACAAACAATACCATTTATTCCTGCAGTAATATTAATTATTAAATTAAATAGAAATCTTAAACAAGATAAAAATACCATGGATTAATCTTCCATGGTATTTTTATCATCTAATATAATATTTTCTTCTTTGTTAATATCAAAAAGCTTTGACTTTTCTATAGCTTCCTTTTTTTCTTCTTTAGTAAGTGGTACAGGATCATATCCACCCTTAAATAAAGGATTACATCTTAAAATTCTTTTTAATGTTAAGAATGTTGCTTTAAAGAAGTTGAATTTTTCATAACAACCTTTTGCGTAATTAGAACAAGAAGGATAATACCTACATTTAGGAGATGTAGATGATGATATATCACTTTGATAATGGTTTAATAGCTTTAAAACCCATTTATTTTTCATAGTAGATATGTTCCCAAACATTTTCTAAGACATCTCTACCCATAACTTTTTCTATAATCGCATATGCAAAATCAAGTGAATAAGCAACACTTTTTGCAGTAATTAGATTCCCATCAACTACAACACCATCATCTAAATATGTTCCGCCGTAATCTTTATTCATTGAAGTAAAGCATGTATATTTTTTACCTCTTAAGAATCCTAAATCTCCAATGATTGTAGGTGCTGCACATATTGCGCAAACAATCTTATTGTTAGTAATAAAATGTGTAATGATATTGTGTACAACCTGAGATTCTCTTAAAAATTTATAATGAGGACCTCCTGGTAGAATAAGGCATCCATATTCACCAAAATTGATTTCATTTAATGAAGACACGTTTGCGTATACAATATTATGGTTTCCTGTAACCATAGATTTATTTGAAGCAATTGTTAAATCCGCTTTTGCACGTCTTAATAACGCAAAAGGAGCTGTTGCTTCCTCCTCTTCAAATCCATCGAATATAAGTGCTAAAATTTTCAATCGAATCACATCCTTAAAATTTAAAATTATACCTATATTATAAAACAAAAATATTAGTTTTAAAATATTAATTTATTTTAAGAAAAATTAATATAAAAATATGAAATTTATCTATTAAAAACAGCTAAATATTTCTCAAAAACTTGTAATTATGAATAATTTATATTATATTATAATATAGGTTATTTTTTCAGGAGGGAACGAAATGGATATCAATTTAGAAAAAGGAACAATTATTATATTTGGAAAATCTAGTAAATTAAGTACTATTATTAGTAAGTTTTCATCACTATCAGGAGAACAGGCTTATTCATTTTTTACAAATAGAGGAATACAAATCCCAAGATTGTTAAATGTAATGGCTCTACGTTCTGTAATAAACGATAGAATTAAGTGGGTTAATTCCAATACTTTATCTAAAGATTATTTCCAAAGATTAAAATATTATCCTCATTTTACTGAACAGCAATTATTTAATTTATATATGGCTATTTGTAATGATGATGAATCTTTCCAATTATATAGAGAAAATTTATTCCGTTTAGTTCTTTTAAATTTCGTTGCCTTAGATTTAAAGGATGGAGAAATAAATTATATTAAGACTTTAAAAAAGGCAAGAACTGAACCTTTTGAACAATATTTTAATTTTATTTCAGGCGCATGCTTAGAACAAGATGATACATTTGATGGTATTAATACAGATGAATTAAGAGAATATTTGCCACTATCTGCATCTAACCAAGAAATTGTTGATCTTGCAGCTAAATATGGTATTGATTTACCTATTCGTTTAACAAAAGAGCAAATGCTTCAATATATTTATGATTATATGCAAAAGAATAATACATATTCTGATGAAATAAAAGAAGAATTAGATAAGATGACTTTACAGCAGCTTACTACTTATTCTAAAAGAACAGGTATTAATATGGAACCTCAAATGACAAAAGAGGAGCTTGTTACATATCTATTCTGGTATTTAGAGCAATGCACTATCGCAAAAACTTCAGTAAGAAGAATTGAAGCTGATGATTTATATAATCCACTACAGTTTGAGGTAGATTTAACTCAAATTAATATTTTTGGTAATGGTAGAGGAAAAAGATTAATTAAGTATGATGGAATGTTTGATGATACACAAAAGTGGAATCAAATCCAAGATGGTACATATAATAAACCAGAACCAAAAAAAGAGGATATTGAAGAAGAAAAAGAAGATGCTAAGGAAATTTCTTTAGAAGAAAAAGTAGAAGTTATAGATGATACTAAAGAAGAAGTTAAAGAAGATTTAAAAGAAGAAGTTATTGAAACACCAAAAACAAATGAAGTAGTAGAAAATGTAGAACCTGTAAATGAAGGGCTTGATGCAACAACTATTCATGGTGAAGAAAATACTTTAGATACTTTAACTGAAGAAGTAAAAAGAGAACAAAAAGAAAAAGAAGAAATTGCGTTAAGAGCTAAAGCTATTAAAGAAGAACAAGAACGTAAGAAAGCACAAGAAATATCAGATAAAAAGCTTGAAGATATTATTAAGAATGATTCAAATAAAAAACTAGAAGATGATAATGAAGATGTAATTGATACTCATGGATTAAAAGTTGATGAGGATTTTGCATCAACACAGGCTATAGATAATGATAAATATGGTTCTGAATCTTTAATAGGAATTGCTAATGGCGGAAGAGCAAAGGTTATTATTGCAATTATAATTATTGTTTTATTAATTGGTGCAATAGGATTCTTAGCTTATTGGTTCTTCTTAAAAGATATGATTTAAAAAGTAGTATATAGTAGTAGGTGATTTTGATGGCTAAGGCTAAAAGTGGTGCTACATATAGCCCAATGATGCAAGCATATATAGATTTAAAAAAAGATTATAAAGACTTCATTGTCTTCTATAGATTAGGAGATTTTTATGAAATGTTTTTTGAAGATGCAAAAATTGCATCAAAAGAACTAGAGCTTGCACTAACAGGTAAGGATGCTGGAGTTGAAGAACGAGTTCCTATGTGTGGAATCCCTCATCATGCGGCAGACCAATATATAGAAAAGCTTGTTAGAAAGGGTTATAGAATTGCAATAGTAGAACAGCTTGAAGATCCTAAAAAGGCAGTTGGAATTGTTAAAAGAGGAGTTGTAAAAATTGTAACTCCAGGTACTATGAACCAAGGCTTAGACGATAAAGAAAACAACTATATCGGAGCTATTACTATATCAGGTAAGGAATATATTCTTACATATTCAGATATGTCTACTGGTGAAGGATATGTTGCAACATACCAAGCTATAGATGTATTATTAAATGATATTTTATCTTTAAAAATAAAAGAAGTATTATTAAAAAGTGATTTTAATAATAAAAAGATTAGTGAATTTTTAGAAAAAAATGAAATCTTAATATCAATTGAGGATAATGATATTATTCCTGTACAATTAGAAAATATAGTTTCATTAATAGATTTAGATAAAAGAATGGGTGTTGGAATGGTTTTAGAGTATTTTATTAATACTCAAAAAACATCACCTTTATTCTTTAAACCATTTGTTTTATTAAAAGATAATGAATATTTACATTTAGATGCATTTACAAAACGTAATTTAGAATTAAATGAAACATTAAGATTAAATACTAAAAATGGTTCATTATTATCTTTAATTGACAAATGTAATACTGCAATGGGTTCAAGAATGATGAATAAGTGGATGAATAAACCACTTATTTCTAAAGATTTAATAAATAAAAGATTAGATGCAATTGAAGCTTTTAATAATAATTTAATTGTAAAAGAAGAAATAAAAACAGTATTTAAAAATGTATATGACCTAGAACGTATTATAGGAAGAATATCATCCTCTAGTGCAAATGCTAAGGATTTAGTATGGTTAAGAAGAAGCTTAGAAAACATTCCTTTTGTAAAGGAACAATTATCTAAAATATCAAATCCTGTAATTCAAGAATTAAATAATTCAATTGATACTCATAGATCTTTTTATGAATTATTAGATAGAGCATTAGTAAATGATCCACCTATTTTAATTACTGAAGGTGGATTAATTAAGGATGGATTTAATAAGGATTTAGATGATATTAGAAATATATCTCATAATTCTAAAGAATTTATCTTAAATTATGAAAAAGAAGAAAAAGAGGTTACTGGTATATCTACATTAAAAGTTGGATATAATAGAGTAACTGGTTATTATATCGAAGTTACAAAAGGTCAGCTTGATAAGCTTGATCCAAATAGAGGTTATCAAAGAAGACAAACTCTTGCAAACGCAGAGCGTTTTATAACTCCAGTATTAAAAGAATATGAAGATAAGGTATTAAATTCTAAAGAAAGAATTGAATCCTTAGAATATCAAATATTTGTATCATTAAGAGATGAAGCTAAAAAATATATAACTTCATTACAAAATCTTGCAGATATTATATCTATGCTTGATTGTTATATTTC
>CACZRY010000101.1 GCA_902783745.1 uncultured Erysipelotrichaceae bacterium | reverse complement strand
TTTCAGGTACATGTGAAATTGCAAATTATAACTGTCCTGGTCAAATTGTTATTACAGGTGACAATTTAGGCGTTGATAATGCTATGAAATCTTTAGCTGAAGCTGGTGCATTAAAGGTAGTTGAATTAAATGTTTCAGGCGCATTCCATTCATCATTCCTAATTCCTGCATCTAAAGAATTAAGAAAAGTATTAGATGAATTTAATCCTAATAAGCCTTCATTTAATGTTGTCTATAATGTTTCTGGCAAGGAATCAAATGATAATCTTAATGACATATTAGAAAATCAAATTTGTCATTCAGTTTATTTTGAGGATTCAATTCGTTATATGATTGAACAAGGTGTTGATACATTTGTTGAAATAGGACCTGGTAAAACATTACAAGGATTCTTAAAAAGAATTGATAGAAAGCTTAAATGCTATAATGTATCAAGTGTTGAATCTTTAGAACAAACAATAGAAGCAATAAAAGGCCAAAATTAAGATGGATATAACATATTTATATGATATTAATTCATTTCATATTTATTATGTAGAAGAAATAGAATCAACAAATACATATTTAAAAGAGCATTATCATGAATTTCCAAAGCCTTCAGTTTTAATTGCTAAAAGACAAACTAAAGGTAGAGGTAGATATGATAGAGTTTGGAAAAGTGACAACGATTTAATATTTTCATTATTATTTGATAACCTATACTATAATGAAATAATAGCACCATTATCAATTTCTTTAGTATTAGAATCTAAGAATGTTAAGGCTGGTATTAAATGGCCAAATGATATATACATAAATTTAAATAAGCTTTCTGGTGTTTTAATAGAAAATATCTATAGCGATAGACTTTTAGCATCTATTGTTGGGATTGGTATTAATAGAACAAGTAAAGAAGATTATTCATCAGTTGGTTTATTAGATTTTTTAGGTGATTTTTCTAATATGGAATTTATAAAAGAAGTATTAATAAAATACCAAGAGCTTTTAAATTATGAATTTAGTGAATTAATAAGCTTATATAAAAAATATTCTATTGTTATTGGTAAAAAGATAGTATATAAAAATAATATATATACTGCAACATCTATTGATGAATTTGGACATTTAGTTATAAGTGATGATATAAATGAATATCATATAACAAGTGATGAAATATCTATAAAAGAATCGATAATTGAATAAATAATAAAGCTCCATTCAAACGAATGGAGCTTTATTTAATGAAAAAGAAGAGAGTTAATTTTCTTCTTTAATATTTATGTTTTTATATAATATTAATCTATATAAGCCAAATACAAATAGTAATGCAGATATAAAGAAAATAATTGGAGATATTATGATAAATATCGAAAAATCCATTTTTTTAAGGCTTATAAACATTCCAAAGGAAAATAATCCTAATCCTGCAAGAATACCTAAAATTCCAATGATCATTAAAGGAATAAATGTATATTTTAATTTTTTTCTTATTTTTAATCTTTCTTCAATAGGCTTTTCGTTTAATTCTAAAATATATAAAGCATTAAGCATTATCTTTTTCTTCCTAAACCAACCTTATTAAATACCTTATTTATTTTCTTTCTTGCAAGGAAAGAGGCATAATCTCTTCCTTCATCTAATATTTTATCAATTAAATCAGAATTAATTAATTCATTATATTTTGCTTGAATAGGTTCTAATTCGTTTGCGACAGCGTTTGCAACATCTTCTTTAAATGTAGCATAATTAGAATCTTTATATTTTTCTTCTAAATCAGAAATAGAAGTAGAAGAAAGAACTGATAATATAGTAAGTAAATTTGATACACCTGGTTTTGCCTCAGGGTCAAATTTAATAATGCCATCTGAATCTGTAACTGCAGATTTGATTTTCTTTTTTGCAACATTAATTTCATCAAGCATTGAGATATATCCTTTTGGATTTGGATCACTCTTGCTCATTTTCTTTGTTGGATCAGTTAAAGACATAATCTTTGCACCTTCCTTTGGAATAAAAGGATTTGGTACAACGAATGTCTCACCATATTTATTGTTAAATCTTTCAGCTAAAGTTCTTGTTAATTCTAAGTGTTGCTTTTGATCTTGTCCTACAGGAACAACATCTGTATCATATAATAATATATCTGCAGCCATTAAAGATGGATATGTTAATAATCCAACAGTAACGCCTTCAGTTTGTTTTGCTTTCTTATCTTTAAACTGAGTCATTCTTTCAAGTTCACCAATGTAACCAGTACATTCTAATATCCATGCAAGCTCTGCATGTTCATGTACTTCAGATTGAATGAAGATATGAACCTTAGATGGATCAAGTCCACAAGCTAAATACATTGCAACAAGACTCTTAATGTTTTGTCTTAATTTTAATTTGTCTTGTGGTACTGTAATTGCATGTAGGTCTGCAACGAATACTAAAAAATCAGTAAATTCAGGGTTGTCCTGTAATTTAACAAAGTTTCTTAATGCTCCAATATAATTTCCTAATGTAATGTTACCACTTGGTTGAATTCCTGATAAAAATCTCATTTTAATTTCCTCCTAAAATAAAAAAACTCCTTAAGCAAAATAAAATGCTTAAGGACGAAAGTATCGCGGTGCCACCTTAATTTCTGAATAATCAGCTCTTAAAATTAAGTTTTTAACCAATTCCTATTATTAATGCAGTTAAGGCTTCCACTATCCCTTATTCGCTTTGCAGTTGATTAATAAAGTACTATAGTCATTATAATACTTTTA
>CACZRY010000100.1 GCA_902783745.1 uncultured Erysipelotrichaceae bacterium | reverse complement strand
CTAATACTATCAAATCATATTTATTATAATTATTAGTATCTCTTAAGAAATTAAAAGTATCATCACATATTACATTAATATTATCAAATCCATTTAATTTAGCATTTTCTTTTATGTTTTCACATGCAAGATTTGAAATATCTAATGCAGTAACAGATGAAGCTTTATTCTTTGCGGCATTTAACGCAAATCCACCTACATTAGAAAATAAATCTAATACATCCTTACCCTTACAATAATGTTTAATGTTATCTCTATTATATTTTTGATCTAAAAAATAACCAGTCTTTTGTCCATTTTCCATATCAACATAGAACTTAATTCCATTTTCTACAACTAATACCTTAGGATTAAATTCATTATATATAGGTCCAACATAAGCATCCATTCCTTCTTTTTCTAAAGATGCCATATCGCTTCTTTCATATATTCCTTTAGGATTTAAAAGCTTAACTAATGAATTAATTATCCACTCTTTTTTCTTACTTAATCCTAAAGATGAAATTTGAATACATAAATAATCTGCATATTTATCAACAATTAAACCAGGTATAAAATCAGCTTCACTAAATACTAATCTCATGCAATTAGAATCATTTAAATCTAAAGACTTTCTATAATTAATTGCATCCTCTAATCTCTTATAGAAAAAAGCTTCATCTATAACATCATTTTCATCTAAAGATAATATTCTAACCATAATTTTAGATGTCAAATTAAAAAAGCCATATGCTAAAAATTTATGGTCAAATGTTAATACCTTACATATATCTCCATCTTTGATTTCACCAATAAAAGAATTAACCTCATTATTGAATATCCATGGAAATCCTTCTAGTTTTTCTTTTTCTTCGTTTTTATTTAAAATAACAGAAAACATATTTTTTTACCTCAAGAAAATTATAACATATAAATCGAGTAGAGTAGAAAAATAAATATTTTTTTTCATATTTAGCTTCTACATGTGAAAAGAATATACTACATATTTTAAGTATTTTAATGTATAATACTTCTGGTGATTCAAATGGTTAATTATAATGAATTAAAAATACAATTAAAAGGTTTAATAGATGGTGATGAATCTAAAATATCTATATTATCTAATGCCTCTGCTTTAATCAATATATCATTAGATAATCTTAATTGGTGTGGCTTTTATATATTAAAAGATAACTTTTTATATTTAGGACCTTTCCAAGGAAAACCTGCATGCATTAAGATTAAAGTAGGAAATGGGGTATGTGGTACTACCATAAAAGAAGATAAGACTATTGTTGTTGATAATGTACATGAATTTAGGGGACATATTGCCTGCGATAGTAATTCTAATTCTGAAATATGTGTACCAATTCATTTAAATAATGAAATATATGGTTTATTAGATATAGATTCACCTATATTAAATAGATTTAGTGAATTAGATAAATCTAATTTAGAAGAAATAGTTAATATAATTGAAGATGCATTAGCTAAAGCAATATTATAAAAAATGGTTTGGTATTTTTTTACCAAACCATTTCTTTTACTTTTCTACTACTTCTTTTACACGCTTTAATACTTTTTTATTCATATCATCAGTTGGTTCAAAGCGATCAATTACATTACCTTCTCTATCAACTAAGAACTTTGTAAAATTCCATCTAACCTCATTATCTTTTGCGCCAGAAAGCTTCTTTAACATACTAATAGTTAAACCCTTACCCTTAAATGGAGCCTTAGATTCTAAATACTTATATAATTCAATCTTGTTTTCTCCAATAATTTCAACCTTCTTATAACGAGGGAATGTTGTATGATATTTTAATGAACAGAATTGATTAATTTCTGCATCTGTTCCTGGAGCTTGATCCTTAAATTGGTTACAAGGGAAATCTAGAATTTCAAATCCTTTATCCTTAAATTCATCATACATAGCTTGTAATCCTTCATAATGAGGAGTATATCCACATCCTGTTGCGGTATTAACAATTAATAATACCTTACCCTCATATTCATGTAAATCCACTAAACTACCATCTTGTTTTAAAACTTTGATATCATAAAATTCTTTATTCATAAAACTTACCTTCCTTTTCTTACTTTCCTAATAAATCTAATACCTTACGTAAAGGAACATATCCAACGCTTCTATTAGCAAGCTTACCATTTTCAAATACTAATAATGTAGGGATTGATTCAACACCATACTTGATTGCAACATCCTCATTATCATCAATATTTACCTTTAAAAAGCATACATCATTAACTTCTTCTGAAACCTTATCAACAATAGGTCCTAGCATTCTACAAGGTCCACACCATGGAGCCCATAGATCAACTAAAACCTTATTGCAGCTATTTAAAGCCTCATCTAATTCCTTACCGTTTACTTCTTTTACCATATATTAATACCTTCCTTATCTTAAAATTAGATTGTACACAATTTGTTTACGATTTAATTGTACGCAATTAAATTTTATTTGTCAATAATATTTTTAAAAAATTTTTTTATTAAAAAAGATGACTGAAAAATCAGTCATCAATTTTACTATTTATTATTTTTCATTTACATTACCAAGCATCTTATATAAAATCTTGTATAATGTTTCAAATTCTTCTTTTGATAACGCAACACATTTTCCCATTTCCTTAGGAACCATTAATGCCTTATCACGTAAATCCATACCTAACTTTGTTATTTCAACATTTAAGTTTCTTTCATCATCCTTACTTCTTGTTCTTTTAATATATCCTTTTTCTTCAAGCTTTTTTAAAAGTGGAGTAAGAGTACCTGAATCTAAATATAAATGTTCTCCTAATGATTTAACATTCATTTGTTTATGCTCCCACATTACCATCATACAAATATATTGAGTATATGTTAAATCTAGCTTTTCTAAAAATGGTTTATACTTTCTTGTTGTTTCTTTAGCAACAGCGTATAAGGGGAAGCATATTTGGTTTTCTAATTTTAAACTATCATACTTATCCATAACTAAAACATCCTTTTTTTCTTATAATTATATCAAATAATTTTATACAATTAAATAGTATGTTTCATTTTAAAAATTCAGTATATGCCATAACAAATGGTCCAGTACCTTTCGCATCATCAGAACCTACTTTCTCTGCTAAATAATATTCTACACTACCATCTCTATATAATCTATTTTCTGGTCCTAGTCCACATGTTATACAAATATCTTTTAATTTATTTAAATTACTATCATATGAATGATTATATACACCCTTATATATATCATCACCTATACCATATAAATCTTGAGATATATAATTTAGTCTTTCTGATTTCATTAATGTATATGCAATCATTAATGAACCACTAGATTCTAAATAATTAGATATTAAAGTATCACTATTATAATCACTATTTAAATACTTTAAATATTTACTATATGATATATAATAACTAGTTTTCCCTTTATCTATAACCTGATAAAACATATTAGTAGTATCATCTTTATATTTTAATATAGATATAAGTCCATCTTCTAGCATTGATTTTAAATCTGTTTGGTAATTTAGAGGAAAATACTCAATTGAATCTGCAAGTGATGTTAAAAGCCATCCCATGCTTCTTAACCAAAATGATTTAGAATTACCTGTATATGAATCACTCCAAAATATTTTAGAACTAGTATTATATGCAGTATCATGACAATGATAATATAATCCTGTATTACTATCCTTCATATGTTCTTTTATATAAATATATTGATCATATACTTGTTTATAAATATCATCTATATTAAACATTTTTGCATATTGTAATAAGAATGGTACATACATATACATACCATCTAACCATATTTGGTTTTTATATGAATATTTATGAGAATAATTAAT
>CACZRY010000099.1 GCA_902783745.1 uncultured Erysipelotrichaceae bacterium | reverse complement strand
GAGAATGCACGTGTTCTTTCAATACCAGTTAATGCGCCTGATGCTTCAAAACGGAAGTCATTTGCAATTTCTGCAATACGTACTGGTAAATCTCTATATGAATGTAATTTAGAACGGAACATTACCATATGGTGAGGACAGTTCATTGGTCTTAAAACATATGCTTCATCATCAACTTCCATTGCAGGGAACATATCATCCTTATAATGATCCCAGTGACCAGAAGTTTTATATAGATTAACATTACCTAAAGATGGAGTCATAACATGCTTATATCCTAATGCATATTCCTTATCCATAATATAGTCAGAAAGTAATCTTCTTACTATGAAACCATTAGGTAACCACATAGGTAATCCTCTACCTACTAATTCATCAAACATGAAAATACCCAAGTCCTTACCAATCTTTCTATGGTCTCTTTCTTTTCTATCTTCTAATACCTTTAAATGATTTTCTAATTCTTCTGGAGTTGCCCAGCAAGTACCATAAATACGAGTTAAAACATCATTCTTAGCATCGCCTCTCCAGTATGCACCTGCAACTGATAAAAGCTTAAAATTCTTAATAACGCCTGTTGAAATAACATGAGGTCCACGGCAAACATCCTTATATTCACCTTGCTCATAAATTCCAATTGCATCAGAATCAGCAGTATCAACTAATTCCATTTTGAACTTATCATAGCTAAATAATTTTTTAGCTTCATCTCTTGTTAAATAATAATGAGTAATTGGAAGATTTTCCTTTACAATCTTCTTCATTTCAGCTTCAATCTTAGGTAAATCCTCATTAGTAATAGGAACAGGTGTCTTAAAATCATAATAGAATCCTTCTTCAATCGCAGGACCTACACCACATAATGTACCTTTATATAATCTTTGCATAGCTTGAGCCATTAAGTGAGCACTTGAATGGTTTAAAACCTCAAATGCTTCAGGATCATTAGGCATAACAAGTTCTAATGTAACATCCTCTTCAATTGGATCCTTTAAATCAACAAGCTTGCCATTAACTTTAGCAACAATAGCCTTCTTAGCTAAAGATGATCCTAACTCCTTTGCAACATTAATAATTAATGTTCCTTTTTCTACTTCCTTAATACTTCCATCCTTTAAAGTAACCTTAACCATAAATTCCTCCTATAATATAAAAAAGCCCTTAGAATTAACCTAAGGGCGAATTAACCGTGGTACCACCTTAATTTCAGATATAATCTGACACTCAAATACTTTAACGCAGTAATACGTTATGGCATTTCCTCCATAAATCTCAAAGGTAGTAACATGTAAGCTTAATCTGTATTTACACCAACCATACAGTCTCTTTAATTAAGATATTACATATCTTGTCCTTTTCATCGACTATTTCATTATATAATAATTAAATATGAAATTCAAGCAACAAAGCTATTTTACCCTTAAAACAACATCACTTAATTTCTTTTTAGGGGCTTCTGGCTTAATATCATAATATCCTAATGGAATAATACATGAAATTGATTCATTATCTGGTATATTTAAAATCTTCTTTAATTTATCTTCATCATATATACCCATGATTACAGAACCAATATTATATTCATGTGCAACTAATACAAATGAATATGCATAAATACCGGCATCAAAGCTTTGCCAATGACTATTCTTTGATGTAGATGGACTACCATCCTTTTCATATCCGCTAATATTATTTACAGTAGATAAAATCATAAGCTTATTAGCATTAAGAATAATATTTCTATTCCATTCAAAATCTATAGATAATGCTACTTTCTTAATTAATTCCTTATCAGCTATTAAATTATATCTAACTGTTTGTGTATTCTTCCATGATGGAGCGTATTGAGATATATCAATTATTTCTTTTATTGTATTTACATCAATTTCTTTAGCATTAAATTTTCTAATACTTCTTCT
Organism: uncultured Erysipelotrichaceae bacterium; assembly: GCA_902783745.1. Classification (GTDB taxonomy): domain Bacteria; phylum Bacillota_I; class Bacilli_A; order Acholeplasmatales; family Anaeroplasmataceae; genus Anaeroplasma. The sequence goes on along the minus strand of CACZRY010000099.1, from coordinate 11,617 downwards.
TGTTAAAACTGCTTCCTTAAGTTGCACAATATCACCTCTATTGCATATTATACAACTTTTTAATTAATTAATCATTTGTAACATTATTAACAACACCACTAAATAATATAGAACCCATATTATCCTGAATTACATAAAAGAAACTCTTATCTACATAGAATGTCTCATATTTATTTATTTTAGTTACACCAGATGTTGTACTAGCTAATGTTATATCAATAGATGTTGCTGCACTAGCCTTAAATCCTTCTTTTGTAATATCTAATTTAGTTCTATGCCAAATTTCTCCAACTGAAATATCTTCATTAGTAATTCTTGAGAATGGTTTTAAACTATAATTAAATATTTCATTTGCCCCCATATCACTTATGACTTTATTAATACATTTATCATATTCTGCACTATACTCAGGAAATGCTAATCTAGTATGATAATTATATTTTTCATCACTTGTAAAATAATTATGACAAACTACGTCTTTTATTACTTCTTTATTATAAATATCTTTAACTTTTTTATCACCATTAGGTTTAACATAAGTAAATTCATAACCATTTTTACTTCTTATATGGTATGAGCTATAATCATCTGTTTCATACATTTTTTCATAATCATTATAATTAGAATAGTATAATTTTTTATTAACATAAGAATTATCTGCATTTTCAAAAGATGCAGTTTTAAATCCATTAACATTAAAATCAAAAGACCATTCATCATTAAAATATAAAGTATTTAAAACATATAATACTGTACTTGGAGAAATATCTCCACATTTGTCTAATAAACCATTAGTTTTTTCTTTTATGTAATCATATATTTTTTCTAAATCTTTAGAGAAATCTACTTTATATGCTTCTGAATAAAATACATTCGCAATCTCTTTAATAACTTTACTATTTAAATCTATATCATCTCTATACCATAATGAATTAGATAATATAGAATAATCATTATTAGATACACTATATAAATATTTAGTATTATCATATATCTCTTCACTTGTCATACCAAATAAATCTACTACCTCTTGTTTTGCGCTATCACTTAACATAGGAATTATACTTGATAAAGCCATATAAATAGATAATGGTGAAAATGCAGTGTTAGATACTATTGTATTATCTCCTATTTTTTCTAATAAATCATATGAAAATTCATTATATTTTTCTATAAAACTTCTATAATCATTATTAGACCAAATATTAGAAATATCAGCCTTAGAAGGCAAGTTTTTTAAAGGTGTAAGTTTAGTATTTTCATCTATGGGATCTGAATCTACTACACTTATTTTGCTAACTTCATTATTTAAATTTGCATTAGTACAAGAAGTTAAAGCAAATCCTAATGCACCAATTGTTAATAAACCAAAAAATTTTTTCATTTTACATTCCTCCTCATTTTGTTTCATTTAATAATAGTAAAATAAAATTATTTTTTGTCGCATAATTAAAAAAAAAGCACACATTTTTATTTGTGTGCTAATATTTTTAATTCTTTTCTTCAATTATTTCTACTCTTTTAGTCTTCTTTTTACCAAATGTTACGCCTTGAAATAATGTTTCAATAATTGGAATTGTTAAGAATACTAACCAACCTGGATGCCATAGATTTGCAAATACTCCTAATAATATATATACAACAATACATATTAATGGCCAAGTTGCACATACAACCTTAGATGCAGTATTTGAAAATAATGCAGGTACAATTAATATTGCAAAGAATATAACCCATGTTGGATGCCATATATCAAATACAAATCCTATAAATAAATATATGATAAGACATAACATTGGTGTAATAGTTATAATTTTTGATTTAAAGCTCATAATTAAACCCCCTTATACATAAATTTCATTCCATTAACTTGTTCTCCGTTAATGAATATTTCACCTGATACATTTGATAATTTATATTGTCCTATAAATGTACCAATCTTAATATCACCTGATACAGATGATAATTTACTATTATTACAATGAATTTTTAATGTAGATAAATCACCTGATACTGTAGATAAGTTAATATCTTGACATTTAAACTCTTTTGCAACCAAATCACCTGATACTGTATGTACATTAATTCTTGGTGATACAACTTCACCAGTTGATACATCACCTGATGTTGTTGTTAAAGAAATATAATTACATTTTAAATCACCTAATACAATATCACCTGATGATGTAGAGATTTTAACTTCATTAAATTTTCTTCCTTCTGGTACTTCTATTACGAATTTTCCAGCTTTCTTTCTATTTAATGATAAATATCTATCATTTAAAAAGCTAATAACTAAACCTTCTGATGTAGAATTTCTTATTGTATATAATGATCTATCAAGCTCATCACATAAAATATGGACTTTATCATCTTGTGAATGTCTAAAATAAATATCATCACCTAATACTCTGATTTCTATATTAGTTTTAATTTCATTTGATTTAGTATTTTTTGTATTAGTATTTGTCTTACCATATTGTTTTGCAATTTCTTCAGGGGATTTTAGCATTGACTCAATTTCATCATCTGTCATTCCTGATTCAATTCCAAAATTATATCTTTTTTCATATTTTTTAAGAATTTCATCCTTATTAGTAACATTTCTTTTATCAAGTTCAGCTGATAATCTTTCTAAAAAATCTTTTTTCATAGACTTTCACCTAAAATCCTTTCTGCCTCATCAAAATCTATTTCACCATTTTTAAGGCGTCTTTTTACATCTTCTCTTAATGCTTTATTATTATCCTTAGCATCAACAACCTCAGGTACAACTACCTCAAGGTTTTCTTCTTTAGGATTAGAATCAACCTTAACACCTAACGCGCTTTTAAGATCATCCATATTCTTTTTTACTGTAGGATATGAAATATTAAGCTTACGTTCAATTTCTTTTATATTTCCATCACTCATAATAAAAACTAACGCAAAATTTTTTTGTTCTTCTGTTAGATAATCAAATGGAGACATTTCAAATTCACCAGTGATTTCAGTTTCACAGTCGTTACATCTTAACGTTTTAACAAAAAGCTTTTTCTTACAAACTGGACAATATCCAATTACGTTCTTTTTCATCATATCACCTTCTTACACTTTCATTATATATCAAAATAATCAAAAGTAAAGTACAAAATTAATTTTTTTAAGTTTAAGATTAATTTTATTAATTTTGAATAAAAAATAAAAAGAGATAACCTTTTTTAGATTATCTCTTATATTTTTCAGAATCATCCATAGAAATGCTAATAGAAACAGCCTTTAATCTTTCCATTATTCTTTCAGCTTTTATTTCTGATGATTTATATTTATCAATCATTAAATGAGATTTAATTTCACCTGTAGAAATATTTGATGATATAAAAACAGGTTTATGTTCTAATGCTCTATAATTTAATACTGGGCCTAAGATTTCATCTCTTAGCCATGGAGTCATGTTTTCGCTACCAAAATCATCTAGCATTAATACATCTATTTCTTTTAACATATTAACTATAGAAGTAAATCTTTGATCTGATAATGATTGTTTTATATCAGATACTAAATCAGGGAAATATATTAATAGTGATGATATCCCATTTTTAGATAATTCATTTGCAATACAACCTAAAGTATATGTCTTACCAATTGAGAATGTTCCATAAATATATAAACCCTTTACTTGTTCTCTTCCGAAAGTAACAATAAAGTTTTGAATATGAGAATAAATTTTTTTTCTTGATTCACAATTAATATCATAATTCTCAAAAGTATATTCTTTTATAGATTCAGGCATATATAAGGTTTTAATTAAAGAATTTTGTGAATTTTTTGCATTAATTTCTTTTTTAAATTTGCATGGTACTGATATGAATTTTTCATCAATAACATCAGTCATAAATCCTTTAACCTGGTTCTTGCAACAATTTAATCCAGGACAATTTCTACAATTGGTTTTTTCTTTCAAAACCAAACTGCAATCATTAACATTATCTAATGTAACCTCAATGCCAGGGAAATGAGACTGGATTTCTTTTATATAATTTTCAAGTTCTAGATTATTAAAATCATCATTATATTTATAAGAATCCATTATAATGTTTCAAATCCTCCATTATCATCAATAGTTTTAACATCATTTACTACCTCATCATTTGACTTCATAGTAGTAACATAACGCATTGCGTCTTTTGTAGTAAAGATATTATCAGAAACCCAAGATTCAGCTACCTTCTTAAAATAATTAATTGTAGGTAAATCTCCACTCTTATCCTTAAGTACTTTAATTATCATACAATTAAGTACACCTTTAGGTAAATCTATTTCATCATATATCTTTAAAATAGTATCTAAATATCTAGTTGGGTATCCTGGTAAGACATCTTCTAATAATTGTGATGGAGATGCTTGATTCAAGTATTCTAATAAATCATTATTAGCTTCATCATAATCATTCTTTTCTTCTAATACAGGTCCCCTCATATTCTTTTTATAATTAAATAGAATATTTGCTTTCTTCTTTAATAATCTGTAATCAAACAATTGACTCTTATTAATTGAATCATGATATAACCCTACCATATCAGATTCATCAAAGCCGTATACAAAAGCTAAATTACATATTTGATCTTTAAATTTAGTTGTTACTCCATATTCTAAGAATCCAACCTCAATCATAGATAAAAATTTTTCATAATTAAATGGATTATTTAATATCTTAATAGATTTATTTGGCTTTCTTCCAAGTAAATAAGAGAATTTTTCAAAAGTCTCTTGATTAACCTGTCTTAATGTAAATACTTCATCAAATGTCTTAGTCACATTTGAATAATTATTTTTTTCAATCTTTTCAATTTTAAAATGGTTCGTAATAAAATCAAAAGTTTCTTTACTAACCTTAGAATATAAGAATAATCCTAGTGTTGCATCCTTAATAAAATTCTTCGCAGTAAGTGGTGGGCATAAAATATATATGCACTCTTTTTCTTCATTCAAATAAGTTATTAAAAGACCTATACCTTCAAGCTTATATCGAGCCTTTAAGAAAGACTCAGCTTTAAGTGAATATAGGTCAAATAAATCTTGGTGAGTGAGCTTTTCACTCTTTAAATTGTTTCGCTCTAATAAGGATTGGAAGCTACAATATAAAGTAACTGCGTCTGATCCTATTAATGGTGCATAAAGTAAAAATATAATATTTACGTCATCATTTGATAATGTAAAACTAGAATATACACTAAATTTAGAGCTAGAATTAAATTTTTCCATTTTTTTAGAAATCGATATGAAGACTTACACCCTTAAATTGGTATTTGCTTTCAATCTTATCATATGCTTGTTGAATGAATTTTTCTGCCTTGCCCTTTGATCCTACAACGAATTCTGCATGAATTTCAAAGTCAATTGAAGTTTCTTCAGGATTTTGTTCAATAATTTTAGCAATTACTTCCATATGTGGAATTTCTGAATAAATTTCATGATAATCATCATTTATAGAAACCACATTATGTCCTAATTCATCTAATAATTCAAGATAAATATTCTTAATGTTTTCATAATTAGTCTTGTAATAATGTGTTTGTAATACTAATTTCTTTTCTCTTTCTGCTGTAATTACTTCTGTCATACAACTACACTCCTTCTTTAATCCTATTTATTATTTCAATAACCTGATTTCTAGTTTCATCAAAATCACCCTTTGAATCAACTACATAATCAGCCATAGCTTTTTTTAAATATAAATCCATTTGTGAATGAATCTTTGCAAGTGCGTAATCTTCATCAATTCCTTCACGCTCCATTAAGCGTTCAACTTGATTTTTCTTTTTAAGGAATACACAAATAACCTTATCACAAATATCATTAAATTTAGCTTCATATAATAATGGTACCTCAATAAATACAAGCCCATCACTATATTCACCAATTCTTTTAATAAGTTCTTCTCTAATTAATGGATGGGAAATCTGATTTAATTTCACCTTTGCTCCATCATTATTAAAAATTAACTTTCCTATTTTCTTTTTATCAAGCTCTCCATCAGGAAGTAAATAATCACTACCAAAATTCTTTACGATTGCCTTATAAATAGGAAAATCTTTTTGAGATAATTCTGCAGTGATTTTATCACAATCTAAAACCGGATAGCCTAATTCCTTAATAACATTACACACATTACTTTTTCCTGATGCAATGCCACCGGTAACACCAATTACTCGTTTCATGTCATTATTCTCCTTGACACTTAGAACAATAATATGTCGTTCTCCCTTTTATTTTATCACAAATAAGTTTAGAATTGCAACAAGGACATATTGTTTTTGTATGTACTTGTAAAAACCTTTGATATTCACCTGTTACTCCATGAGATGAAGTGAATGTTTTTATTGTGGTTCCTTTATATTTAATAGCCATAGTTAAAATCCTAATAGACTCATCTATTATTCTTCTAACCTCGTCAATACTAATTTTAGATGATTCTTTATGAGGATTAATTCTTGCAGAAAATAAAACCTCATCTACATAAATATTTCCAAGTCCAGCAATAATTGATTGATCTAATAAGCTTGATTTAATTTCAAGCTTTTTATTTTTTATCTTTTTATATATTGCATTAATATCATATTCTTTATCAAGTATAGGATCATATCCAATTTCTGTTACAGGTTTTGTTTCATATAAATCTTTTTCATCTCTAATCCACATTCGCCCAAATTTTCTTACATCTTGATACATTAAATTATATCCATTAGATAACTTAAAAATTACATGAACATGTTTATTATCTAAATTTAGGTTAGGTTCATAAAAATATTTACCTTCCATTCTTAAATGAGATAATAAACATTTATCATCTGATAGCATAAATATTAATAATTTACCACGTCTTTTAAGTTCTAATATCTTATGATTTATGATGCTATTCTTAAAATCATCTATATCAGATTCAATCATTTTAGGATAACGAATTATAACATCAGTTATAACCTCACCTATAATTTCTTTTTCTAATGTTCTTCTTACCGTTTCAACTTCAGCAAGTTCTGGCATATTAAAACCTCTATCTATTATATCTTACAGTATTAGGATCAAATTTATCCCATTCCTTAAATGCATCAGATTCCAAAGGATATCCTACTGCGATAAGACCGAATATAAAATCTCCATTGCTAACATTTAATATTTTATTAAGCTTATCCATTCTATCCTCTATCGGATACACACCTAAAAAGCATGTACCAATATTTAATTCTGTAGCTCGAATTAAAATATTTTCAGAAGCCATTGCTAAATCAATGATCTCCATACCTGGAATTGTTAAGCCCTTTGGATTTTTTCCTACTACTGCAATAAAACTTTTACAATCCTTAGGGTCTAATGTACCATGAGGAAGACTTGCAATCTCATCAATGATTTTTTGATCATCAATTATAATATATTCTTTATCTTGTTGTCTTTTTGCAGAAGGAGCACTTGATGCAGCTTTACATAATTCTTTTAAGATTTCATAAGAAACCTTCTTATTTAAATCAAATTTTCTTACGCTTCTTCTTTTATAAATAACATTATCCATATTATTTTACCTCACACCAATTATCACCAAATGAATCAGAAACCTCAAGAGGTACTTTAAGCTTACATGCCTCTTCCATACTCTTCCTTACGATTTTTTGAACAATTTCTTCTTCACCCTTAGTAACCTCAAGTACTAATTCATCATGTACTTGTACTAAGATTCTAGATTTTAATCCATTATCCTCTAATGCTTTATCAACATTAATCATTGCAATTTTAATAATATCAGCAGCTGAACCTTGTATAGGGGCATTCATAGCCATACGCTTCGCAAATTCACGTTGCATATATATTTTAGAATTAATTTCTGGTATATATCTAACTCTATTGTATAGAGTTTTAACATATCCGTTTTCTTTACATTCTTCAATAACCTTATCCATATATTCTTTTATTTCAGGATATGCATTATAATATGCACTAATGAATTGTGATGCAAGTGAATTAGTAATTCCTAAGTCCTCGGCAAGTCCATAAGCACTAATGCCATAAACAATACCGAAATTAACAGCCTTTGCACGTCTTCTATCAAGTGCTGTTACCATATCTAATGGCTTATTAAACACCATAGATGCTGTTTTAGTATGTATATCAATTCCGTTATTAAACGCATCAATTAAATGTGAAACATTAGCCATTGATGCTAATACTCTTAATTCAACTTGTGAATAATCTGCAGAATAGAATTTATCTCCACTATGATTTGGTACAAACATCTTTCTTATTAAATGCCCTTCTTCTGTACGAATTGGGATATTTTGAAGATTAGGATTAATACTTGATAATCTTCCTGTTGATGTTAAAGCCTGTTGGAATATAGTATGTACTCTTCCATCAGGATATATATAATCTTTCATACCTAATACATATGTAGATAAAAGTTTAGTTTTTGCTCTATAATCTATTACATAATTAATAATAGGTGAGCTTTCTTTTATTTTATTTAAAGTATCTATATCAGTAGAATAGCTCTTTGATTGTTTCTTGGGATAAGGTAATCCCATTTTCTCAAATAATATTTCACCTAATTGCTTTGGAGAAGAAATATTAAATCTTTCTCCTGCAATTTCATATATTTTTTCTTCAAGTAATGATATAGAAACATTCAAATCACGTTCTTGTCTTGATAATTCTTCTTTATCAATAGACATACCTTCAAACTCCATTTTTCCTAATACTCTAGATAATGGAATTTCAATGTCTGTAAGTAGTGATAATTGATTTTTTTCTTCTAATCTTTTTAATGCTTCATCTTTTAGTAAATATAAAGCATTACTTTTTCTAATTATATGTGTATATAATAAAGCTTTATCAGGGATTTGTCTTTTTACACCCTTTCCATATACTTCTTCATCATAATAACAATTAGAATAATCATAGAATTCAGCAATTGATTTGAATTCTTCTTTTGCAACATTAGAATTAATTACATATGTTGCAAGCAATAAATCAAAATCGACTTTTGATAATTCAAAGCCAAATCTTTTTGATACAACAAAAGCTCTTTTATAATCAAATATACTTTTATGATTATCTTGACTTAAGAAATCTTTTACTATTTTATTGTTACAAATGACATCTGGTTCAATAATGAATGAACCTAAGCTATTAGTTATTCCTATCGCAAGTAAAGGTGATGAATGATAATTATATTCATATGTTTCAAATATTAATGATGAATTAGGAATTAAAGAATTCAATAATTCTTCATCATTTGTTAAAACCTTATATGAAACATCTAATACTTTAGGTTTATCTGTTTCAATATCCTTTAATAAAGAATTAAATTCTAAAGATTTATAGAATTCAATCAACTTATCTTTATCAGCATCTTTTTTCTTTGTATCTTCAAGTGTTATATTAATATCAAAATCCCTAATGATAGTTGCCATCTTTTGGCAAAGCTTTGCAGTATCCTTATCATTACGGATATTTTCTCCATCCTTACCTTTAATTTCATCTGCATGTGCAATTAAATTATCTAAATCATTGTATTGTAATAAATATTTAACTGCCTTCTTCTCGCCTATTCCAGAAACTCCAGGTAAATTATCACTCTTGTCCCCCATTAAAGCTTTAAGATCTATAAATTGCTTATATGAAATCTCATATTTTTCTTTAAAGCTTAAAGGTGTATAATCTTCAAGTTCAGTCATACCCTTCTTAGTTAAATGTACTGTAGTATTATCACTTATAAGTTGTAATAAATCCTTATCTGAAGAATAAATATCACAGTGATATCCTTCCTTTTCAGCCTTAAGTGACATAGTACCAATAATATCATCAGCCTCATATAAGCTTTGTTCATATTGTGCTATATGCATAATATCTAAAAATTCTTTTATATATGCAATTTGCATTCTAAATTCATCAGGCATAGGAGAACGTCCTGCCTTATAATCTTGCATAAGATCATGTCTTATTGTTTTTTTACCTGCATCAAACGCAACTAAAATATTATCATAATCACTTTTTATTAAATGATTAATCATTCTTGCAAAATTATATATTGCATTTGTATATAATCCATTTTTATTTGGTACAAGATTATTAACATTCATTCCATAGAAAGCTCTATACATTAAAGAGTTTCCGTCTACTAATATCATTCTTTTCACTTTTAATCACCTTAAAATCAATTTGATATTATTATATCAAATAACATATTTTTTTTAAATAGAATGAAAATATAAAATACATTTAATTTATTTTTTTCAACTTTTATCTAAACTTTTTTATATAATTTGTATTGATTCTTGAAAATATAATTGTGAAATTATATAATTTACGTAAGAGATTACATATTTAATTTAACATTAAGGTGGTGGTATAAATGTATACCAAAGATGATTTATTAAGTCATGATTTTTTTAAAGACTTCATTCAAAAGAATGAAATAAGTGAAGCTTTAGATGAACAGACTGGAATAATTAATAAAAACACATTCAAAAAGCTTGTCAATTATGAAATAGCTAATAACAAAAAATTTGCAATGTCATATCTAGAAATAGATAGTTTTAAATCTATAATTGAATCTTATGGTGATGATATTGCAACTAAAGTTATAAATGATATTTCTAAAAATCTTTCTATCTTTTTCCATGATAAAGGTTTAGTTGCAAGACTTGATGGTGAAAAATTTGGAATAATAATTTATGATTTAATTGAATATAATGATATTCATACAACATTCCAAGAATTGATGCACAATGGTAAGGTTTTAAGAAAAAATGTACATTGTGGTATATATTCTCCTTATGTTACTGCGACAGCTGGTGTTGCAACATACCCTAATGACGCATCAACATTTGAAGAAATAGAAGATAAAGTATTAAAAACATTATATAGAGGTAAAATCAAAGGTAGAAACTGTTTTATAATATGGGTATATGAAAAGCATAAAGATATTGTAATAAATCCATTATATAAAGAAACATTTGATGTTAAAGTTAAAAAGCTATTCCAAATGTTTGAATCAAAAGTATTATATTCAGTATCTGGTGATGATATTCCCTATGTATTTAATTACGTAAGAGATGATATTAATGTAGAATATCTATTATATATCGATAAGGACTTTAAGGTATATGATTCTACTACTACTGAAGTTTTAGGTAAAATCAAAAATATAGATGATAAATTTACTAATGACGAATTAATAATAGATTATAAAAATGATACTAAAAACGTCAGTGAAGAATTATATTATATATTTGATGATTTAGGTATTCAATCTTCATACTTATTAAGAATGGAAAGTAACGAGAATTTTTATGGATATTTTCTTTTAGCTTCTAAAAGAGTTGCAAGAATATGGGATCCTAAAGAAAAAATTATGTTATTTCTTTTAAGTAAGTTATATTCAAGATATTTAAATGAGCATAAAATAGTTGGAATTAAAAAATTTAGTGTTAAAGTAAAAGGCATGTAATGTTGTATAACCAACATTAATGCCTTTTTATATTTTAGATTCTCTTTTATAAATCTTAGTATATTTATATTCACTATCATATTCTAAATGATACTTAAGTGGTCTAAATAATCCAAAAAATTTAAATCTTCCCTT
>CACZRY010000098.1 GCA_902783745.1 uncultured Erysipelotrichaceae bacterium | reverse complement strand
TCTTCTAGACAGGATTTAGGCAACTTTATCAGCATTATATCTATACCGTTATAGTCTCTATAACGATATTAGAAGTTAGAATCTTATAATTTTAATCATGAGAGGTTCAATAATATGAATATGATAAATGCATATATTGATTCATATGAATATATAACTATTCTTATTGATAAAAGTATTTATAATGAAAATAAAAAATTTTTTATATCTGGCGAAGAAGACCAAAAAGAACTTGAAATCATTAATTCATATGATGATGGTCTAAGATATAAATATATATGCAAAAACGAAGGCTTCTTTTTAAATAAAGATTATTATATTACTGATGAAGATGATAATTCAGTAATGCTTATGAGTGGTTCTATAATAAGAGAAGAAAGATTTGATACTGAATTTTATTATGACGGTTGGTTAGGATATAAATACAGTAAAGAATTTACTATATTTAGAATTTGGTCTCCTGTCGCAAAAGAAATATTCTTATGCCTAAACGATGGTAAAAAAGAAGAAGAATATATGCTTGAATATGTTGATAGAGGAGTTTGGGAAGTAAGAATATTTAAGGATTTAGATGGTATTAGATATAATTATTTAGTAAGAACTTTTGATAAATTTATATATTCATTAGATCCTAATGGAATAGCTTCTTGTGCAAATTCAAGATATAATTATGTAATTGATAAGAATAAATGCTATAAAATGAAATATAATAAACCAGAATTTTCTGGTGAATATCCTGATGCAGTTATATATGAAGCATCAATAAGAGACTTCACTATTAATGCACCAAAAAACCCTGGTAATTATTTAACAATGGTAGATGATTCACTTAAGATATCACCTGCAAAATACATGAGCTATTTAGGTATAACACATGTACAGCTTTTACCATTAATAGATTTTTATGGTGTTGATGATTTAAAGAAGAATGTTAAATATAACTGGGGATATAACCCAGTACAATATATGGTACCTAGTGGATGGTATAGTAAAAATCCTGATGATGCATATTCAAGAATAAATGAATTAAGAGAAATGATTGATAACTTCCATAAGGAAGGAATAAGAGTTATTACAGATGTTGTATTTAACCATGTATATGACCCTAAGACATTCCCTTTTGACATATTAGTTCCTGGTTATGCATATAGAATTAATCCTGATGGAAGCTATAATAATGCATCTGGTTGTGGAAATACTTTAGCAACAGAAAGATTAATGGTAAGAAAATATTTCTTAGATGTAATTAAATATTGGATGGAAATGTTTGATGTATCTGGATTTAGATTTGATTTAATGGGATTAATAGATATAAAAACATTAAATGAAATCAAAGCTTTAGCAAGACAAATAGATCCAAAGTGTATGTTATATGGTGAAGGCTGGAATATGCCAACAACATATCCATCAAGTGATCTTGGAATTATGTATAATTACCACAAGATGGATGGGTATGCATTTTTTAATGATAGATTTAGAGATGTATTTAGAGGAAGTCAATTCTCAAGAACTGGTGGATTTATATTTAATGATTCACTAAATCTATATGATGTTTTACATCTATTATTAGGCTCTTGTCTTGATTATTTTAAGTTTAATGATCCATCTCGTACAATAAATTATTTAGAATGTCATGATAATTATACTTTATATGATTATTCTAAATTTGTATTAAAAAGAGATGATAATGATGCGTTGTCATCATTAAGATTAGGAATGCAAATTATAATGATTTCACAAGGTGTACCTTTTATACATGCCGGTATGGAAGTATACCATAGTAAGATGGGTGTTGAGAATTCATATAATTCTTCTGATTATATTAATTCTATGAAATTTGAAAATTTTTCTAATCATAAAGGTGATATAGCTGGATTAGTTGATTTAGTTAGGATTAGAAAAAAATATGATGTATTTAGATTAAAGAATCCAATAGATATAAGAGAAAGAATTCATTTATTAGAAGGATTAACAAATAATCAAATGATTTCTTTATTATATCAGGGTGATGGTTATGAGATAATCGCAATAATAAAAAACGATTTCCAAAGTTTGCCTATTGATTATCTAAATGCTATAATGATATTCGATGGTAAAAAAGAAGTTAATAAGAAAGTAGATAGTATCGTTTTAGAGGATAAAGGAGTATATCTATTTTTAAAAGAAAGAGAGAATTAATGATGGAATTAGTAGGAGAAGTTAGTGCTGTATCTAAATCAAATGAATTCTTTAATATTGTAGTAAAGGATAATTCTGGTAATTTAACAAATGTTAAAATAAATGATTTAGGAGATATTAAGATAGGTAATATATATAAGTTTATCCTTAATAAAAAAGAAGGAGAAAGAGTATCTTATAGTGTTATTTCATATATATCTATTGATAACTTTAGTCTTGAAAATAAGGATAAATATTTACGTGATTTTTATAAAAAATCTCCTTTATCATTAGAAGAAGAGATTAAAGAATTAAAGAATTATTTATCTAAGATTGAAAATAAGGTTATTTATGATATTACTAACACATTAATGAATAGATATTATGTGGATTTCTTGACATATCCTGCAGCATCTAAGATGCATCATGCGTATGTTGGAGGACTTGCTTATCATACTATTGGTATGTTAAAACTTGCAGAATCTTTAAAGACTAATTATCCATATCTTAAGAGTGATTATTTATATGCAGGTGTAATATTACATGATATAGGTAAAACTAAGGAGCTTTCTGGTAATGGAGATATTACATATACATTAGAAGGACAGTTATTAGGTCACTTAGTTATTGGAGCTATGGAGATTAATGAGGTTGCAAAAGAATTAGGATACCAAGATAAAGAAGAAGTATTAATTTTAGAGCACATGGTTGTATCTCATCATGGTATACCTCAATATGGTTCTTGTAGAAAGCCTCAAACTGCAGAAGCAATGGCTTTATGGTTCATAGATACAATTGATTCTAAATTCCGTTTACTTGGTGAAAGATTAGAACAAACTCCAATTGGTGAATGGACTGATACAATTGCAGTATTAGAAAAGGGTAAAATATATAATTTTTAATATAATAATGGGCAAATAGGTGCCCATTTTATATGGAAAAATATTATTGATTTAAAAATAATATTAGTTTATAATAATAAACGTTATATTAAAGCATACGAATGGACATGGTATACAATCATTTAAGAGAGGAAGCGGTTGGTGTAAGCTTCTAATGAGAATATATGAGTTCACCATTCTAGTGAGACTAATAATCTACGTATCCCGCGTTAAGGGTAAATGAGTGTCATAAATTTTTTATTTATGGAACTAAGGTGGTACCGCGAATAATCGTCCTTAGAGAGTTTTACTTTCTAAGGATTTTTTATTTATATAAGGAGGATTAATATGATTGAGAATTTAATTGATGCAATCGCAAGAGAGCTTGATGGAGATTTAGATTCAGTAGATGATCTAAATAAGCTTCAGGAAAAGAAAGCAAAATATTTAGGTAAAAAAGGACCTTTAACAGAAGCAATGGCTGATATGAAGAATCAAACACCTGAAGGAAAGAAGACTTTAGGTATGAGAATCAATGAAGCTAAGGTCTATATGGAAAAGAAGTTTGAAGAAAAGAGAAAGCAAATTGAAGAAAAGCAACTTCAAGCTAAGCTTAAGAAGGAAAAGATTGATGTTACACTTCCTGGCTTAAAGTTACAAGAAGGTTCAATTCATCCTTTATATCAAACTATTATGGATTTAGAGGATTTATATATTTCTATGGGTTATACAATTGCTGAAGGACCTGAAATTGAAACAGATGAAAACTGTTTTGAAAAGCTTAACTTACCTAAGGGACATCCAGCAAGAGATATGCAGGATACATTCTATATTAATCCTGAATTATTATTAAGAAGCCAAACTTCTCCAGTTCAGGTAAGAACTATGATTGAAGAAAAGGGTAAGCCTTTTAAGATTGTATGTCCTGGTAAGGTTTATAGACGTGACCAAGATGATGCAACACATTCACATCAATTTATGCAATTTGAAGGTTTAGTTTTAGGTGAAAATATTACACTTGCTGACCTTAAGGGTGCATTACTTGAAATGGTAAGATGTATGTTTGATAAGGATAGAAATATCCGTCTACGTCCATCATTCTTCCCATTCACAGAACCATCTGTTGAAGTAGATGTTTCTTGTGGTATTTGTGGAGGAAAGGGATGCCCTACATGTAAGGGTTCTGGTTGGATTGAGGTTTTAGGTGCTGGTATGGTTAATAATAATGTATTAAGAATGTCAGGCTATGACCCAGAAAAAATCCAAGGATTCGCTTTTGGCATTGGTGTTGAAAGAATAACAATGCTTAAGTATAAGATTGATGATATTAGAAACTTCTATTTAAATGATGTAAGATTCTTATCTCAATTCAAGGAGGTTAAGTAAAATGCT
>CACZRY010000097.1 GCA_902783745.1 uncultured Erysipelotrichaceae bacterium | reverse complement strand
GCCATAGCCATTATTATATAATGCAAAATAAGTTTTATTTGCTTTTAATGGATTACCATCCATATCAACACTTTCATAAGTATATTTTTGACCAGATAACGCATTAATCTTTTTATATGTTGTTGAAGCTTTATATCCACCATCTATATATCCATATTCAAATAATCCATTACCTGAATAACAAAGTGATGTTATATCAGTTTGTTGATATGAATTAGGATCTTTGAAAAAATCTTTACCATTAAATACATATGGAACTAAGCTTGATGGCTGAAGTATTGCATAAAATACATCATATGGAATATAAATTGTATCATTTTCATCATACATCTTAATGTTATATTCATCTAAAGATATTTTACCTTCATCTTTTCCTACTGTCCCCACTTTTGTTGCTGAAGAGCTTTTGATAACAACACCTGATGTAAGACAATAATCATGTCCTATTTTGTTATCTGAGGAGTCTGATAATAATGAAGGATTTTTAAATGATATTTCATTATTTTTTGTATCAAATTTTATATATGAGTCTTCGTTAGAAGTCTTCGTTAATGTAACTGTACTTGCTTCCTTTTTAACATTGACATTAACATCTGCCATAGTACTAATCATTGCTTTTAAATCATTAGTATCTATATATGGAACATCTCCATATGATTTAGCTTTATAAGTAGTAAAATTCACTGAATTATCAATATCTACAATATCTTTAAACATGTAGCTTTTAGAATTTAAAATAGATATATTTTCACCACTTACTGGTTTTGTTACAGTATTAGATGTAATTATAGTCGAAGTATTATTATTTGAATTATTATTTGAACAGCCAACTATAGTTAATGAAAAAAGGCAAATAGGTAATAGATAAATTTTATTTAATTTCATAGTGTTTCCTCCTCATCGTATTATTTATAATATGGTAACATATTATGTGCAACAAAAATGCAACAAAAAAGTTTGATAAGCTACCAAGCTTTTTAAAATATAATAGTTTAAATTATACTTATTGAATTATAAATTTTTCTCTTTTTGATGAAACACATCTATATTTTTTCTTTAATTCCATCGCAAGTATAAAATGTGGCATTTGATGATGAGGCTTTTTAACTTCCTCATTTTCCCATGCTTCAATTAAATAAAGACTTAAATCATTATCTGTCTTTATTACATATTCATATCTAAGACAACCAATTTCATTTTGGCTACACTCTTCTATTTTGTTCTTCTTAGCTTCAGCTAAAAACAAATCTCTTTCTTCTTTTGTTATAAATTGATAAGTTATAATTTGTAATTCCATATAATCACCCTAAGGTTATTATATAATATTTTAAGGTATGAAAAAAAGGTATAAGAAATTTTTATAGATCTTTAAGGAGAAATCTTTTAAAAAAATGAGTCTTTCTTATACCTATTTGGGGATTAGGGAGTCCCCCTTGCCGCGATAAACATAAATTGGTTATGAGTTTATCTAGTTTAACAAATATAATGTCCTCTCTCTTAGAAATAATATCTGTAAACACTTTTAGTTTACTTTTATTTCACTATAATGTAAAATAATTATATATTAAGTCACTATAACTTAAAGTAATAGTGAGAAAGTGTGTATAAATGCTAGATATTAATTTACTTAAAACTTTAGTTACATTTGAAGAATGTCAAACTTTATCTAAAACTGCTGAATCATTATATATTTCTCAGCCTGCACTTACTAAACAAATGAGAAAGCTTGAATCTGACTTAGGAGTTAATTTATTCATAAGAAAGAAAAATCATATTGAATTAAATGAAACAGGTAAGTTTGCGGCAAAATATGCCAAAAGAATCCTTTCAAACATTAATGAATTCCAAAACAATGTAATCAAATATGAACAATCCCTAACTGGATTTAGTGTTGCGTTTTGTAGTGAAATACCAGAATTTATATTATCGCCTATAATTGATGATGAATTCCCTAATTATAGAATTAATAAAGTAATGGATGATGATAAAGATTTTTATAATCTATTAGATAAAAGTGTGCATCAATTAATAGTTACCCATATTAAACCTCAAGATAATAATAAGTATTATTATAAAAAATGTGGTCATGAGACATTATATTTATCAGTACCAAAAAATCATATATTATCTCAACGTATTGATATAGGGTTAAAGGAATTAGAAAAGGTTTCAGTATTAACTTATACAAAGATGGGATTTTGGAACCAATGGGATAATATAAAATTCCAAAAAATACATCATCTTATACAAACAGACCATTCTACATATGCTGAATTAATTCAAACAACATCATACCCATGTTTTATAACAAGCTACTTTGTAAGAAGAGGTATTCAGCTTCCTAGAAGAATTGATATTAAAATTAAAGATAGTGAATTTAATTGTACGTATTATTTAGTATGCTTAAAAAGTGATAAAGAAAAGTTTGAAAAAATATTTAATAAAATAGATGAAAATACAGTATCATAAAAAATGATGTATAGCAGAAAAGCTATACATCATTTTCTTTAATATAGTTATTTATATAATTTTTTATATCTTCAAAAGTATCTAAGAAACAAATATTTAAAAGTCTTTCCTCACTACATAGATTCTTTTCAATCATTTTTAATAATAATGTTCTTAATCCTTCATAAAATCCATTTAAATTAAAGATAATACATGGCTTATGAAGTTCATTTAAAGAAACTAAAGAAATAATTTCTGATATTTCTTCTAAAGTACCTGTACCACCAGGGAATGCGATAAACGCATCTCCTAATTCAATCATTTTACTTCTTCTTTCAGAAATATTTTTAGTAACAATTAATTGATCTAAATCATCGCGTTGATATTCCATTTCAACGAAGCTTTCAGGTTCAACACCTATAACCTTACCACCCGCATCTATTACAAGACCTGCAAGTAAGCCCATTAATCCTGTAGATGAACCACCATAAATTAATGTATGTCCTTCTTCACCAATGAAATAACCTAATTTTGCAAGGTTTTCTAACATATTTCTATCTCTTATTCTAGAAGCACCTAAATATACTGTTATTTTCATAAAATCACCACCTTAATGGCCAATATATTTTTAAATTTAATATAGATATATCTTAATTAGATTATATCATATAGTTTAAAAGCAAAAAGTTTTTTATTAATCTTTAAATAAATTATTATATAAATCTAAGCCATAAGATGTCTTTAATGGTAATTCTTCTTTAAGCTTAAAACTTCTCTTACCATCACTTATACGTTCCGCTCTTAAGAAATATACATCATCATTATACTTTTCTTTAATAAGCATTGCTAAATCATACATATGAGTAACTAATATAACCTTAACACCTGAATCTATTAACGCAGATATTATTTCAAATCCTATCTTAGATCCTTCATGTTCGCTTGTTGATTGGAATGATTCATTAAGTAATATTAATGAACCTTTCTTTAATGATTGAAGCATTATCTTAAATCTTCTTAATTCATCATCAAATTTACCTGACTCAAGCTTTTTATCTTCTTCCTTATCAAAATGAGTAAATAATGATTTAATTATAGGAAGTGATAAGGATTTAGCATTTACAAATAAACCAGACTGCATCAACAAATAAGCTTGACCTAAGCTTCTTATATATGTTGTTTTACCACCTTGGTTTGCGCCCGTAATAACCATAATTTTAAAAGATGAAGCATGACTATTTCCTACGGCAACACTTCCTTTTTTCAAAGTAATTGCAGCATCATATAAATCAGTATACCTAAATTCATTAGTTAATTCTGGCATTACTGTATTACAACCCAAGCTTAAAAGCTTATCTTCTAAATTCATACCGGCAATATAAAAGCCTAATTCTTTAGCTAAATCATCAAAATATTCTTTTATACTTAGCGCTGCACAAGAAAAATCATAAGATATTTTTTTATAAGCTAAATCATTTTTTATATCTAATTCATGAATAAGTAAGTTATTCATAGATTGGAAATAAATTCTTTCAGCCTTCTTCCATCTTCTTTTATCTTCTTTATCATAATACGTAGATTTTAATAATCCATATTCATTAAATGACATAGTATCACTTAATGAAGAATTTACCATTACACCCTTACTTGGGTCTAATGATTCTAACACATTTTTAAGTTTTAATATATTTTCTTTAGAAAATGTTTCTAATACATCATTTCTAAAATTAATTAAGCCTTCACTTGTTATATCCTTATACTGATAAACTAATCCTCTTATATAATCAATTTGATCTACTAAATAAGTTAATATTGATTGTGAAGTTACAATTGATTGATGTACTGAATCAGAAATAATACCAAATGGATATTTACTTCTTAAATCTAAGATTACATGTCTTATATGAGTATATAAATCTTTTGTAATTTGCTTATATTTCTTTAAATCTTTATATACATCCTGTCTATATTTTATATCTTCAATATTATCTAGGTGATGTACTAAAATTTTTGGGAATGTTCTTTCTAAAAATGGATCATCTTTTGCTGCAGCCTTAAATAATTCATTTAATTCTAAATCAGATATTACTTCTAAATCTTTACTAGATAATTCGCTAATATCATATAATCCCTTTTTAAGTAAATTAATCTTCATTAAGCTCACCCCTTATCTTATCATATGTTAAGCCATATTTTGCTTGTATAGATGATGGGTATGCAGAACCTAATAATAATGTTTTTGTAATCTTATATGTTCTTAATTCTTTATTATTTGGATCAACATTACTAGATAAAACTATAACATCATTTCTTTTTGATAAATCAGTTAAGAATGTAACAAAAAGGCATAAAGACCCTATTTTATTAATTCTATCTAGTATTAAATTAGAAATATCTTCTCCATCAATTTTTGTAGTAGATGCAAAAATTTCATTAAATAATATTAATGAATCTGAAGATGCATTATCTAATATTTCTTTTACAGCATTTAATTCTATTTTTAATTTACCATCTAACGTATCAATATTTTCTTCTGTCTTATATGATGTATAAATATTATCAATTAAATGTATTTTATTATTTATACCCATTACAGGTACACCTAATCTTGCAAGATAATGAATTTGTCCAAGCTGACGAGAAAATGTTGTTTTTCCTCCTTGGTTTGGTCCTGTTAAAATTATTATTCTTTCTTTTTCTTTTATTTCAAAAGAGTTTGTAACAACAACTCTTTTTTCATAATTAAATTTAATTGCCAAAGCTAAATCATATGAATCTATAGATACCTCATCATAAGATTTAGAAACTTCTGGTATTGAAAATAACAAATTATTATTTTTAATCTTATCCATTAATTGAATATATGTAAAATAGAATCTAGATTCTTTCACAATATTTAATAAATCATTTGAATAGAAATCACTATTATTTTCGAAGAATTCATCAATTGTATTAAAATCTTTTTTATATATTTTCTTAAGCTTTACATATATTTCTTCATCAATTGTTGATGTAGGTTCATAATTACTTTCAGGTATATGTTTTACCCTTCCATAGCTAAAGACAGATGATATTTCTAATACGTCATTAGAAATATCCTTGTCATGTTCTTCCATCTTATCAACAAATATCTCACTACCCTTTAAAATGAAGGTAAATTTGATTTTTTTAAATACTTCCCTAACATTATCTATATTCTTTAAAAAAGTCTTATATTCGTTTGAATTTCTATATTCTTTAAAGAAATTATATACATTCTTTAATCCATCTGATGAATATTTATTATTTTCAAATAGATCAATACAATCATTTATTAATTTATTATATTCATATATTATTTTTAATCTTCTAGATTTATTAAAATAATTATCATTTGCTTCCTTGTTTTCTATATAAGCATTATATATAGAATAAAGTCTTATAAATAATTGTCTAAATTGGTTATAGAATTCTTTATTTGAAAAATCTTTAAATATATCTTGTCTATATTTAATATCATCTAAATTATTAAGGGGTGTATAAAAATATGGAATTAAATAGCTATCTTGTGCTTGAAAATATAAAGCATCTTTTATTTGATCAAGCTTTAAATCTAAAAAGAATTTAGGCATTTTATTATTTAATTTATAGCCACTATTCTTAAAAAGTATACTTAAGCTCATAATTTCACCTCAAAATCTTGATAAAAACTAAATATATTATATCATATAAATTAGAAATCACATCCATTAATGAATGTGAATTTAATGTGATTTAATAAAATATTTTTACATATTTTGTATTATAATAAATGTAGGTAGGTGGTAATATGTCTATTGATATGAATAGCTATAGAATTAGGAATCGTCTTACTATGTCTAAGGCTGAAAGAATTGGTATTGAGACATATTTTGATATTGATGATAAGAAAAAAGAAGCTAATGTTAATCTATTATACGATAATCCAAATGAAATATTTGATATGCATTTTTTATCAAAAAAGCCAATTATTAATGATGTTTTATTAAATGAAATATTTTATGCCTTAAGAGTTTTACCATCAAAATATTATGTTAATTTTAATATTTATTTTAAAGACATGAATGGATATAGTGAAAAAGAGCTTGAAGATATTTTTGTAAAATCTATTATGATTACTAATGCAGAATGGAGAATAGAAGAAAAGAAATCTAATAAAGTAGGTTTATTTTTTAGCATTATAGGTATTGTGTTTTTAATTCTATTATGGGTATTAACTGCAATATTAGAATCTAAATTTAGTGATATTTCTTCTATGCTTGCATATAGAGTATTTTATTATGTATTAGATATATTAATTACTGTTATTTTATGGGAAGCTGTAACTATTTATTTTGTAAAAAGAAATGAGGATAGAGCAAAGCATATATCGTTTAATAGAAGGTTAAATGTTGTTACATTTAAAAAATATGAAAAAGAGTAGCCAATGGCTACTTCTTTTCATATACTAATATGTTTTCTCTTATATCGTTTAATAAGAATAAATCCATAGTAGATATTTTATCTTTTAATATATATCCCTTTTCTTCATTTAAAAGTTCTATATATTGTTTAGATGGATAATAAAAGAATAATAATATTTCTCTTTTAGTTTTTTTATATGATTCATTTATTCTTTTTAATATAATTTTTAATACATCAATAGAAAATGGATTAAAGAAATAAAATCTTGTTGAATCATCTGGAATTTGATAATCCTTTGCGTCAGTATTTATAAATTCTACTCTATTTAAATTAGATGATTCTTTATTCTTTATTGCCCTATCATATAATATTTTACTAAATTCAATACCAATAGACTTACATTTAGTATTAGATGAGAAAAAGAAATCAACTCTTCCTTTTCCACATCCAAAGTCTATTAATAAATCTTTTTTGGATATATAGTTACATTCAAGTAATCTTTCTAATACTAAATAAGGTGTTGCCTCATATGGAAAATTAGTTAAATCAGATAAAGTATCATCTCTTCCTGATGTTTTAATATTTAAAATTTTATCATATTCTTGTTCTAGATTTTGCATAATAATTAATTTATTGGGTGGTGGATTAATACTATAATCATACCCTTAGTTATAGTTATTTTTTCTTTTTTAGATAGGTGATCTGATAATAATAAAATACTTGAATTTACATCTAGTCTTGCTTCTAAATCTCCAACCTCATCCATATTTAGGGCAGCGTTCATATCAGTTACTTTAGTGATTGTTCTTTTAGTAATATCTACCATAGAATTTAATGTTTTGCCAACTAAATTTGTTACAGTTGATAAAGCATTTTTATTTTCCTTTTCACCAACGAATCCAATAGGGATAAATTCATAATTAGATGATTTATATACTGATGATATAAATTCTTGTCTTGAACTAAATTCTATATCATTTGTTAAATCAAATAATTCCTCACTATATCTAATATCTATATCTAATTCTTCTTTTTTATAATTTGTTTTAGATGATAAAAGTCCATTAAAGAATTTAGTATTATTTGGATGTGTCATTAGTTGTACTAAGTATAGTGCAACCATTTGGTTTGAAATAATTACATTTGTTACATTTAAAGCTCTTAATGAGCTTCTATTAGATTGATCTAATAATTCAGCTGAGATTTCAACATCACTTGATAATCTTTTTGAAGTTTTTAAATTTAATAATGTTTTAAATACATTTGCATCAACATTATCAAAATCTTGGCTTTCATCTGATAATATCAATATTTTCTTTCTTCTTTTTGATGAATTAATTTCATCTAGTAATAAATTGATATCATAATTAAATGGATAAACCTTACATGTAATACGTCCAAGCTTTGATTCAGTATATGCTTGTGCTTCTTCTTCAATTGATTTTGATCTATCATTTTCACCTATTACATATAATTCAAATGAATTGTAATAAAAGCTTTTCTTATATGGAATATCTTTTATAGATTCTTTAGAAATAAATCTTTTTCTTAATTTGTTAGGTCCTGATGCTAAAGCATATATAACCTCATTATTATCATTGATATAATGAGAAACAGGAATACAATCATTATAATTCTTCATAGACTCTTCTACACCTGTAATGGTTGGAATTTCATAAAATCCACCATTTTGGTATGTAAGTAATGAATAATATAAGTCATTATAACTTGAATTAATTGCTGATCTTGCAAGAATATGACCAACAACACTTCCTTTAGAAAATGATGTTAATGTTAAACCTTTTAATTCAGGTGATGCTTTTATTAAATCTTCAATTGTCCTAACTTTATCCTCATCTTGGGCTTCAATTGCAATAGATGCAGTTTTAGTAATTGAAATAATTCCCATTAACAATTTGAATGTATCAACATCAGTTTTAGTACTTTTTCCAGCAACATCTGTTGGTAATAACAAAGCAATTGATTTAGATTTCGCAATAGATATTTCTTTTAATGCTTTTCTTGACGAAACCTTACCTTGCTTAACAAATACGGTAATGCCACCTCTTTGAGTACCTGTTTCTAAGAATACATTATCTATTTGCTCATTTATTTCATCCCTTGATAAATCAGATAATATTACAACAGTCTTTCTTCCTTCAAGGAAAGATAATTCTCTTATCAAGTTAGCGCCAGCAGGACTCCAATTTAGAATTACATAATGGTTTTTAAGTTTTAGCTTACCAACATTATGTGCTCTTCTTTCAAACACACCTTGAAGCATTGATGTTGCAAGACCTACTAAAGCACCGGTGAAAGTAATCATTTGAATAACAGATAATATTATTTTCATAATTACAACACTGTTTGGTGCAGTATCATAAATACCTCCGGTATTCATTGTAAATACTGTACAATATTCTAAATGCTTTAGATATGCATTAAAATTATATCCTATTACTTCTCCAGTTTGAGAGTCAATGACATTTCTCATTAAATAAGTCATTATCCAAGCTGCAATCATTAATAAGATGATATTATAAATAATTAATAAATTAAATATTACTAAATAAGGATGTGAATAATAAAATACCCTTAAAAAGCTTGATTGTCTTTTTCTCTTATTCATTATATTTCTCCTTTAAAAGCTCTTATAATATTTATATTATATCACATTATAATTTAGATTAATCACCACATAAATAAAAAAGAATGGTTTATTAAACCATTCAATAATTATTAATCTTCATGGAATTTAGGCTTTCCATCAACAAAGGCATCAATAGATGCAGGGCAATAAACTTTTATTCCTAAATCCTCAATTCTTTTTCTTCCGCCTTGGAATCTTTTTTCTATTATTGCAGAAACACCAACAATTTCACAACCTGCTTGCTTCAATATTTCAATTAAGCCAATTGCCGCATTACCAGATGCTAAGAAATCATCAACAATTAATACTCTTTCACCCTTTTTTAAGAATTTCTTATCAATTCTTATTTGGTTTAATGTACCCTTAGTAAATGATTTAACATCTGCAGTATACGAATTTAAAACGTCTAAAGTTCTAGAAATAGTCTTTTTAGCAAATACTACAGGTAATCCCCCATAGCATACTCCAACGCCTACCGCAAAGGCAATACCAGATATTTCAATTGTTACAATCTTATCAACATTTGAAAAGTGATTCTTAATATCTTCTGATATATCCATTAATAAAGCTGAATCAATTTGATGATTTACAAATGAATCAACCTTTAATATTTCATTATTAAGTATAATACCATCACTTAAGATTTTATCTTCTAGCTTTTTCATATAATTCCTCTTATTTAATATATATTAAATTTATTATACCACAATTTGTTATACAATTATTTACTATTTAAAAAATCTATAATATTTTTTATTACCTTATCGCCTAATCTTTTATATGCTTGATAGCTTTTACCACCACTACTTCTATTAATAGTAAAAGTATTAGGTAATTCCCATAATTTTTGATTACCAATTGTTGGTAATGTGTCACCAAAAAAGAAATGCTTATCCTCTTTTAACCATTCTTCAAAAGGTTCTTGCTTAAATCCAGGTCCAATAGATGTATTAAATAAAATCTTTTTACCCTTCATTAAATCAAATTGTTCTTTATCTAATAGTAATACATTTTTATTTAATGCTAAGAATATAGCATCAGAATCCTTAACACAAGAATTTAAACTCTTATATGTAATCCCTAATTCTTTTTCAATATCCATTTTTCTTGTTCTAGAATAATATGAAACATTGCATCCAAAGAATTTTAATGCCTTCGCAATTAAAGTACCAGATGTACCTAATCCTATTACACTACAATTAAGTGATGATAATTCTTGAGGATATTCATCCCATAACCCTAAATTTTTATAATCTTGTAAAAATTCAGTAAGTTCATGGATAATATATTCTATAACACCTTCATCACCATAATCTCTTATACCTTTTACTATAATTCCTCTTTTTTCTGCAGCATCTATATCAACATTTGCAGCATCTTTACTATAAAGACTACAACACATGCCTATATATTTAATATTTTTACAATTACTAATTACATATTCATTAATCTTAGATGTATAAGATAATAATACACAATCAGCATCATCTATTCTCTTTATTATTTCATCATCATTTTTTGGTAAATCCGTATAATAAATAACTTCTTTTGAAAGATCATTTAATCTTTTTAAATCGCATTCTAGCATATTAATCTTTTCAATTATTACAATTTTATTAAACATACTATTATTTACTCCTTAAAATTCTTTGATATAATTATAATTGTTTTATTAAATATAAACAATAGGAGTAAATATGAAGAATATAGTTTTATTTGGTTCTGGTAAGCTTGCAAAAATAATTGTAGACTGTTATAAAAAAGGATTATTAAAAGATTATAAAATATTAGGTTGTTATTCAAAAACAAAAGAGCATAGAGACTATATTAATGATTTATTAAATGTTAAAAGAATTGATTCATTTAATGAATTGTTAAATCTAAAGCCTGACTACCTTATTGAAGCAACTAACCCTTCTTCAACAAAAGATGTTTTAGAAGATGTTATAAATAAAAAAATAAACGTTATTTTATTATCTATTGGTGCATTATCAGATGAGGAATTTTATAAAAAAATAGAAAATAAAGCAAAAATTAATAACGTAAAAATTCATATTGCATCAGGCGCAATATCAGGATTTCAGGTATTAAATACAATGAGGCTTATGGGAATAACTGAATCTAAGCTTATTAACACAAAAAATATGCAAAGATTAAAGAATTCCCCTATATATAATGAAGAATACTTAGATAAAGAATACGTTGCATTTAAGGGTACTGCATATGATGCAATAACAAATTTACCTACAGGTATAAACGTTGGTGTTGCAACTGCACTTGCAACATTAGGAGTACATAATACTAATATAGAAATAATAACAAAACCAAATTATATAGGAGATAGTCAACACATTAAAGCATCTTGTGGTGATGATGTAAAAGTAAGCTTAGATGTTTATTCTTCTACTTCTGATATTGCAGGATATAGTGTCGTTGCTTTATTAATTAATTTAGCTTCTCCAATTGAATTCTAAAAAAATCACGATGTTTTGCATCGTGATATTTTTTATTAGATTTAACTTTTCCATTTAGCATATAGCGTATTATCACTACTAGATATAGAATTTAATTAAAATTTATTTTTCCTTTTTTAATTATATTTTTTTATATACTCTAAAACATTAGAATTTCTAAAATCATGTCTTATTGTCATATCAACTAATTCTAAATATTCCTCAATTGAAACCCATCTATACTCTACATGTTCAAATGATAATTCAATATCTTCTTTTTCTGTTGGTACGAAATATCCAATAATAAAATATGGATTATTCTTTTCATTATTTACACTAGTATATAAATAATAAAAATCATTTACTTCAATCCCTGTTTCTTCTTGTACTTCTCGTTTTAAAGAATCCTCTAAGGTTTCACCAACCTCTTTTTTACCTCCAGCATTCTCCCAAAAACCTGCAGCAATATCATAAACAGATCTCTTTAAAACTAAAAGTTTTTTTAATTTTGTATTAAAAATAATTGCTTTAGCCCCAACGTAATACTGAATAGCCATAATAACACTTCCTTCAATTATTTAAATAAAATACCTATCTTCTAAACTTATTTTAGCAAATATTATTATTTATTTCAATAAATATATATTTTTATTATGATTGCTTTTCTAAAAATATAAATATATAATAAAAGTAGCTTGTATTGGGTGGGTGAAGTATATGAAAAAGATAAATACATATATTGCAATAGGTATAGGTACATTCTTTTTATTTGTATTATTAATGATTTTATTAAATGTAGATAAGAACAATATTACTGGTTCTGGACTAGTTGGACTATCTCACTTTAATAATATAGTTAAATATGAATATAAAGAAAACTTAGATAAGATGAGCGATATTTTATTATATCTATCATTCATTCCTGTTATTGTTGCAGGTATTTTAGGAATAATACAATTAGTAAAAAGAAAGAGTTTATTTAAAGTAGATAAAGAATTATTAGTCTTTGGAATTGCTTTAGTATTAACTATTATTTTATGGTTATTATTTGATAAGGCATTAAAGATAAATGTAAGACCTTTAAATCCAAATGAAGGTTCTTTCCCATCTACACATGTATTAATTACTATCTTCTTCTCACTAAGCTGTTTTAATTTATTAAAAAGATACAATACTGGAAGTAAAGTATTTAATTATATTGCGCTAGGTATTGCAATTGTAATATCTATTATTGTAGTTATTACAAGGGTTGCATCAGGAATGCATTATATTACTGATGTTATTGGTGGTATTTTCTTAGGATTATCATTCTACTTCTTAACATTTGGTATTATAGATTTAATAAAAATCAATAATAAACAATAAGTCTATTTCGATAGACTTATTTTTATTTAAATTAATAATATTTTTTTCTATTTAGTTGCTAATTTTTATTATTTTATATATAATTATTATCGTACGCCTGATTGACGAAATTGGTAAACGTACCGCACTCAAAATGCGGCGAGCAAAACTCTTGTCGGTTCGAGTCCGACATCAGGCACCATTTAAGAACAATAGGTTTGATACAATACTGTATCAGGCTTTTTTTTCATTTATAAGTATTAAAACCACATAGCTAAGCCATTTATTTAAAATATTGGAAGAATATAGCATCAATTTAGAGTCTTATAAACTCTATTTTGGTGCTTTTTAAGATTTGTACTCGGACATTTTTATGTATATATTTGCATTTTCGTGGTGAAGCTTAGTATATTAATTGCATTTTCGTGGTAAAACTTAATATATTAATTGCATAACCATTAATTAAGTATTGTTTTAAAATTGAG
>CACZRY010000096.1 GCA_902783745.1 uncultured Erysipelotrichaceae bacterium | reverse complement strand
TTTGTTGCAGGCTTAGAAGTATCAATACCATATGATAATGTCATTTCCTTGAACTGCTTTAATGCTTTAATTTGTTCAGCAATTTCTTCTCTATCTCTAACTCTATCTGGTGTCATTTCACCACAGATTAAAGCCTTATCTTCTTCCTTTTTCTTGATTAAGTAGTCAACACCATAAAGTGCAACTCTTCTGTAATCACCAACGATTCTACCTCTACCATAAGTATCAGGTAAACCAGTTAAAATATGAGCTGTACGGCAAGCTCTCATTTCAGGAGTATAAACGTCAAATACACCATCGTTATGAGTCTTACGATACTTTAAATAGAAATTCTTAATTGTTTCATCAATAGTATAGCCATATTGTTCAGCAGCTTGAACAGCCATTCTGATACCACCATTTGGCATGAAAGCTCTCTTTAAAGGCTTATCAGTTTGAAGACCAACAATCTTTTCTAAATCCTTGTTAATATATCCAGGCTTATGAGAATTAACTTGAGATGGATTATCGATATCACAATCTAAAACGCCACCCTTAGCATGCTCTTCCTTCATAAGTTCTGAAACTTCTCTCCATAACTCTGTTGTTGCAGCAGTTGGACCAGCTAAGAAGCTTGAATCTCCCTCATAAGGAGTATAATTTCTTTGAATGAAGTCACGTACGTCAATTTCGTCGTTGCTCCACTTACCAGGAACGAATCCTTCCCATCCTTTGTACATAAAAATACCTCTTTCTTTCTTTTCCAATGATTATATTTCTCATTGCAAAAACATTATATATCAAATGAGATATATAATCAATAGAATTTTAGAATTTATTGAGAATAATTCTTAATAATAACGTTTTCATAAAATAATACTTTTAAGAAGAATTATTACAAAAATTCAAGAAAAGAAAAAATGATATTCTTAAGAAAAGAAATATATCTTTCTTTTTTGAATACCATTTTTAATAGTTATTTACATATTATAGAATAAAATCTATTACATAATATAAATAATTGGAAAATAAATTATAAATTATACTTTGCTTTCACATCAGAAATTTTCTTATCTAACCAAATTTCTAAGATTTCTTCTGGTTGAAAGCCTCTGCATCTTTCTTCTAATGTATCATTATATAATATTAAAATCTGAGGTACAGATTCAATTTCATACTTCATTATTAAATCCATAGTATCTTCAGCTGCTTCTATATGATGTAGATTACAATCAGTTCTTTTGGATACTAATTTATTTAGTATAGGCATTAATGTTAAGCAGTTTGCACAAGACTCACCTGATACCTCAACAACACTTATACCTTTTAAGTATTCTTTATAATTTTTACTATTAAGCTGCATCTTTAATCACTCCTAACAAATATTTTGCATGTTTAACTTCTTCTTTAGTAGGAATTCTTGTATCCTTTAAAACATAATCAATTCCTAATGCCTCATATTTAGGCTTTGCCATATCATGATATGGTAATACCTCTATCTTATCAACATTATTTAGTGTATCAATAAATTGACGTGTTTTAATTAAATATTCGTCATTTAATGTAATACCAGGAACTAATACATGTCTTATCCACATATGTTTGTTATGTGAAGATAAATATTTTGCAAAAGCTAATACATTTTTATTAGATTTACCTGTAAGCTTTATATGACATTCATCATCAATATGCTTAATATCTAATAAAACTAAATCTGTATATTTTAGTAATTCTTCAATTTTTTTCATCATTACAGGATTTGACTCATCAAATAAAATACCTGATGTATCAAGCGCAGTATTAACATTTGCTTCCTTAAAAAGTTTAAATAATTCAGTCACAAAATCAATTTGAACTAAAGGTTCTCCACCTGTAACAGTTACTCCACCTTCAGTTCCAAAATATCCTTTATATTTAATCCCTTTATCGAATACTTCCTTTGCACTAAAAATTTGTGCATTTTCTTGTGTCCAAGTATCAGGATTATGGCAATATTGACAGCGTAATGGACAGCCTTTTACAAATACTACATATCTAATTCCTGGTCCATCAACAGTACCACCTGCAAAAAATGAATGTATTTTACCTTCCATAATTTGCCTCCTTTATAATTCGCAAAAATATTATAACATAATAAGTATATTTTTACATTCTTTAAATAAAAAAAGCTTCCCTAAGAAAGCTTTAATTTATAATCTAACCATTTTAATGAATAAGCAACCCAATCCTCAACATAAGGAATAACCTTT
>CACZRY010000095.1 GCA_902783745.1 uncultured Erysipelotrichaceae bacterium | reverse complement strand
TTATCATACGGTGAGAACCCCCTCACTCTAAGGTTAGAAAATCTAACAAAGCCTTTTTTAATTATTATATTTTAATCCAAACCTTTAATTTTACGGGTTCGGTTATGTTACATTTGGTGGAGCTGAGGGGAATCGAACCCCTGTATACAACCTAATCCATAGTGCTTTCTACATGTTTATCTAGTCAATAATTTTCGATATGCCTAAGCTAACTAGCAGACCAAAACATACCTACACTCTATTAAATTCATTAATAATACTTAGAGTAGCAGTATCTTAATATATCCTACTGTAGTAAAACCCAAAGCCTAAATGCATAGGAAACAAATAGGGTGGGCCGCTTATATTATATTAGCAAGCGTAAGCATAGTTAGCAGAAGCATTGTTTCTTGCTGCTAAGAATGCATAATCATTATTTTCTTCGTTTGCGTTTATTTACAAACCTCGACGTTTTTTAGGTGGACGGTATCCCACCACATGCTTACATTACTTCCTAGATCATAGCGAATCCAGGACAACCCCATATTTAATTTTCATATATATTATAGCCTAAAAACAGATATTAGCAAATAATTAATATCTGTTTTTAAGTTCTTTAGAGACTCTTCTATCTTCATCTCTTTTTTTAATAGTCTCTCTTTTATCTACAAGCTTCTTACCTTTTGCTAACGCAACTTCAATCTTAACTAATGAACCCTTAAAATAAGCTTTTGTCGCAACTAATGTTAATCCTTCTTTTTGGATTCTTTGGCTTAATTTAATTATCTCATGTTTATTTAATAACAATTCTCTTGTTCTTAATTCTTCATGATTGAATAAAGTACCATGCTCATATTTTTTTATAAACATATTTAATATTTCTGGTACACCATTTCTTATAATTACATAAGCATCATTTATATTTGCATTACCAGCTCTAATAGATTTAATTTCAGAGCCTTTAAGCTTGATTCCAGCCTCATATGTATCTAAGATGAAATATTCAAATGATGCTTTTTTATTTTGACATATAATTTTCATTTAAATCTCCATCCTTAAATAATCTTCTTTAAGCATAAAATCAATTTGATGCTTATCTTTATCTGAATTTGTAATTACTATTTCAACCTTATCACCTAATCTATAGGTTTTTATTCCATTAGATGCAGTATATGTATCCTCATCATAAGTATAATAACCATCCATAGATTGAAAGCTTATTAAACCTTCAGCACCATTAGAAAGTTCAACAAACATACCATATGGCACCATAGAAACTATAACACCAATCATATCTTCTCCTATATGCTTTTCCATATACCATGCATAAAGCATAGCATCTACTTCTCTTTCACAATCAATAGAATTTCTTTCTGATTTAGAATTTCTATATGCAATATCTGGTATAATCTCATTATATTTCTTAATTAAAGAATCAATATTATTTGTTGGATGTAATAATAATTTTTTAATCATTCTATGAGTCATTAAATCAGGGTATCTTCTAATAGGAGATGTAAAATGACAATAATAATGTAGTGCAAGACCATAGTGTCCTAAGCAATC
The DNA here is from genome assembly GCA_902783745.1 of uncultured Erysipelotrichaceae bacterium. GTDB lineage: Bacteria > Bacillota_I > Bacilli_A > Acholeplasmatales > Anaeroplasmataceae > Anaeroplasma. The sequence continues at coordinate 2,790 of CACZRY010000095.1, read as the reverse complement.
TTCAAAATATTTTGCCTTCATCATACTTCTTAGCATTAAATTATTAATAATTGCTGTATTAGGATTATCCTTAGCCTTATTTAAAATCTCTTGAATTTCTTTTGGATGAATATCACCTTGTAAATTTTTGACATTTAAATCAAAGCCTCTTATTACTTCAATTGTTTGATGTAATTTTTCTTGGTCTGGTTCTTCATGAATTCTATATACTATAGGAAGCTTCATTAAATTCATATGATATGCAATCATTTCATTAGCTATAAGCATAAAATCCTCAATAAGCTTTTCTGCATCATATCTTTGTCTTCTAATGATTTCTATAGGCTCACCCTTATCATTTAACTTAAATTCAAATTCAGTGTCATCAAATTCTAATCCACCACGTCTAAATCTAATATCTCTTAAAATATGAGATAGCTTATTCATTTGTACAAGCATATCATAAATATCATTATATTCATTGATTAATTCATTATCACCATCTAATATTTTATTAACCTTATTATAAGTCATTCTATGACATGATTTAATATATCCTTCATTAATATCATACCCTATAACCTTACCCTTAGGATTAATTTCAATAATGATAGCTAAAACTAATCTTATAACATTAGGATTTAATGAACATATACCATTAGATAGTTTTCTTGGAAGCATAGGTATTACTCTATCAGCAAGATAGCATGATGTGCCTCTTTTTAATGCATCCTTATCAAGTGATGTTCCTTCAGCAACATATTCTGCTACATCAGCAATATAAACACCAAGCTTATAATTACCATTATCCATTATTTCTAAAGATACTGCATCATCAAAATCCTTTGAATCATCTCCATCAATTGTAATAACCTTTTTATTAGTATAATCAATTCTATCCTTCAATTGATAATCTAAAACCTCATCAGGTATATTATCAAGTTCTTTTATGGTATCTTCTTTAAAAGAAACCTCAAAGCCATATTTTAATGCAATTAATGATATATCCATACCAGGATCATCCTTATAACCAATTACATTAATAATTCTTCCTGTAACATCAAAGCCCTTATATTCTAAAGATACTTGGCATACCTTACCTAAATCTTCTTTATTAATATCACCTTTTATAATTACATTTTGATTAAAAGAATTTTGTAATGGTATAACATAATATTTCTTATATTTAGTTCCTTTTTCTTTTAATATACCAAATATAGATAAAGTATTTCTTTTTAAAACCTTAATAACTTTTGCGACAATCTTTTTAGATGTTACTTCTACAGGTGCAATTAAAACAATATCTTTATTATAAGCATTATAAATAAAATCTCCTGGAATGAAAAAATCGTTAGTATAACCATCTACAGTTACAAATCCAAATTTTTCATGTAAATCTATTTGACCTTCAAGCAAATAAGAATATACATTATATTCATTTATAAATTTAATTTTTTCTTCTTTACTTAGAATTGATATAGCTGAATCAATTTCCGCTTTTTTAGCCTTAAAATGACTTTTTATATCAAAGTAAGTAAAATACATCTTCTTCTTACAAAAATCTAACAAAAGAGCTAAATCAAGGCCTTGAAACTTAATAAGCTTATATAATTCTTGTGAAGGAAGATACTTTATTCTTTTTTCTTCAAATAAATCATTTAATGCATCATTTAATTCTAAATCATCACATCCTAAATAATCCTTTAGAATTCCATATGAAAGATTGCCTTCATTTAATGCATTAATTATTAAATCTTTTAGGTTATCCATGATTTCCTCCTTTCCTAAATAAAAAATGAGACCTCGTTAAGAAATCTCATTAATAAACTAAGCTTTATGAATTAGTATTGATGCAATAACTAAACATACAAATAATACTGCAAGTACTATTGTTGCTCTTTGCATGAATAATTCAATACCTCTTACCTTTTGTTCCTTAAATAATTCTGACTTAGAACCATTGAAGGCGTCATTGATATCATCTTTTGATGCTTGAAGCATTACTATTACTATTAATAAGATTGAAACTAGTGCGACAAATATGTCAATTATAAATGTTGCCATAAGACTGCCTCCTTTTTTTAAAAGTTCTTAAACATTATACAAGATTTAGAATTATATTTCAAGAGAAATAATAATAAAAAAGAAGCATTTATAAAACTTTTATAATTATAAATTTGTATCTAGTATTAACTCAAAATTTACTTTTTCATCTGATAATTTAAAAGCATTTAAAATCATATTAACAATATCTTCATTTAGTTCTTCCATATAAAGATCTGAAACCTTATCTCCTATATTTAAATAAGTACCAATCTTTGGATAAAATTTTAAACCAACACTATGATTTATTTTATCATCCTTTTTAATTCTTCCGCCACCAATTAGCATTGATATAGTACCAAGTAATTTAGTATCAACATAAGATACATATCCCCTAGACTTAGAATATATTGGTATTATATATTTTGGCTTTATAAATTTATTTGTATCTTCAATATATGATATATCTCCACCAAGTAATTTTACTAATTCCTTAAAAACTAATAATGCACTACCATCATCAATCTTACTTTTTGCAAGATTATATGCATCATTAAAGCTATCTGTTATACCTAAAGCTTTAATTGTATTAGATGCTAAAGTTAATGATAATTCAGTAAAATCTAAAGGTCCATTTCCTTTTAGTGTTTCTATTGCTTCTATTATTTCTAACGAATTACCAATTGCATAACCTAAATTTTCATTCATTGATGATAATGTTGCAATAACACGTCTATTAAATCTCTTACCTATTTCTATCATAAGCTT
>CACZRY010000094.1 GCA_902783745.1 uncultured Erysipelotrichaceae bacterium | reverse complement strand
TCCTCATCAGAATCCTCTTCTTCATCTTCAAATGAATCATCAGGAATAGAAACAGGCTTAACTTCTACTTTAACATCCTCACTTAAATCTTTAGCATAATCATATTGCTTGTTTTCAAAATCAACAGAACCAGATTTATAATTAGTATTTTCAGTAGGTTCAACTGCGTTAGGATCATCATATTTAATTGCAGTCTTAGATGCCTCTTCTTCAATTTCTTCTTCAGTTTCTCTTGTATCAAATTTATCTATATAAAGCTTTTCTTCATCAGTATCTCTTAATTTTGCTTTAACAACAAATTCTTCAATACTCTTCTTTTCAGTAAACTGGAATTTAGCTTTTTGTTCCTCACGCTTTTGTGCATTTATTTCTAAAATTGCTTGGTCCTTTTCTTCCTTTAAAGCTCTTCTTTCCTCTTCAGACATAGAAATAACATCCTTTGATATGTCATCTGAATCAAAGAATTTATCTAAATCACCTAATTCAGAATAAGCCTTAGCAACAGCCTTCATAGCACTGTAACAATTTAATACCCTAGATTCCTCATCCTTAGCATTTGCCATAATTTCATCATAATGATCTTCTAAATGCTGTACTATATGCTTTTCAAGCTTACCAGCATTTGCATCACTCCATAATATAGACATTATCTTTTCATCAGAAAAAGCTTCCTTATAGCTTCTCTTACAATATAATGCTGATGCAATATCTGCAACTGCAATAACCTTATCACCAATAGTTAAATTTCTTGCAGTTAAATGTTCAGGATATCCTGTACCATCAAGCTTTTCATGATGGTGAGATGCGATATTAACAATTCTATAGCTAAAGCATTTATCTATAATTTCATGTGTATATTTAGCGTGATTTTGCATCTCTTTTAGCATATCACCCTCAAGTCTACCTGGGAAACACAATACCTCAACAGGTACTCTAATCTTACCAATATCATGTATTAATCCTGCAATTCTAACCTCTTCAACCATTGAATCAGGTAATCTTGATAGCTTAGCTAAATCAGCTCCTATTTTCGCAACAGTAACTGTATGCGCTAAAGTCTCATGATTATGGAATTCAAATGAGAATGTCGCAAGATTAATAAATCCTTCTAAATACTCATCATCAAATTTTGCATAATTAATATAATTTGAAACCTCAGATGTATAAAGTGATTCTTTAGATGGAGATGTAATCCATTCATAAATTTGAGGTTCCTTCTTTAAAAGCTTAAATAGCTTTTTAACCTGATCAGGATAGAAATATCCTCTCTTATCATGCTTAATTAAATCTTCAATTTCAGTTAATGAATAATCTTGATAAGTATACATAATAAATTCATTTATTAAAGTCATTAATAAACCGAATCTATAATCATTTCTTGATTCCTTATTCTCTTCTTCTATATATTTAGCCTTATAAAATAATAAAGGTCTTGCTGCATCTCCAATAGGTGAGCATTCAGATAAAAACGCATAAGATGTTGCTGCCGCAAGCTTATGATTTTCAACAGGTACTTCCATATCTCTATAGAATGTACCAATATCCTTTAACATGCATAATAAAACAAGCTTTTGTCCAATAGCTTCATTCTTAGGTATCTTTTTAATTCTTAGCTTATCATCATCAAATGTTTCTTCATGCTCTTTAAATTCAACTCTATCAATTTTATATTCTTCGATATATCTTTTCATTACAAAGGCAGTTTTAATACCACTGTTGATGTTATTTCTATTTATTTCTTCTAGTACCTTTCTTAAATATTTAATTACAGTACCGCAATTAAAATTATAATTTTGCATGTTTTTCCTCCATTTTATAGAAAAAAGTGTCTAATAATATTATATATTTTTAGTAACTTATTTTGAATATATAAATTATATTTTTAAAAGAATGGACCAAATATATTTAACACAAACGCAATAAACTTCTTATACCATTTTCTTTTCTTATAATCCTTATAAGTAAATAATGGAGAGCTATCACATGATTTAATAAAATCATCTTCCATTTTACTTATTTCAGGATCATACATTATTAATGCGCCACATTCATAATGTAAGAATAGGCTTCTATAATCCATATTTATTGTTCCAATAAATGCGTATTTATTATCTATAATAATATTTTTCGCATGATTAAATCCATCTTTATA
>CACZRY010000093.1 GCA_902783745.1 uncultured Erysipelotrichaceae bacterium | reverse complement strand
ACTGAAAGATTAATACTAAGAAAACTAACGCTTGATGATTGTGATTTTGCATTTAAAAACTGGACATCTGACCCAAAAGTTACAACATACTTAAGATGGCCTACACATACTAGTGTTGAGACTACAAAAATGGTATTTAAAGACTGGATAAACAAGTATAATGATAAAAGTTTCTATCAATGGGCAATAGTATTAAAGGAAATTAATGAGCCAATTGGTACTATAAGTGTGGTAGATAAGAATGAAAAACTTAATATACTACATATAGGATATTGTATAGGAAGTAAATGGTGGCATAAAGGAATTACATCTGAAGCATTCTACGGAATAATACCATTCTTATTTAATGAGGTTGGTGCTAATAGAATAGAATCAATGCATGACCTAGATAATATCCATTCTGGAGATGTTATGAAGAAGTGTGGTCTTAAATATGAAGGAACCTTAAGAAAAGCAGACTACAGTAATAGAGGAGTTGTAGATGCTTCAATTTATAGCATTTTAAAAAGCGAATGGGAATTTAATATCTAAGTTATGATAAAGTCATCATTTTTTTATATTACTTAGATTTGCATTTATTATTTAATTTAAGTGTAAGTTGTTATTAAATATGCTTAGACACTAGAATTTTTATTTTATTTTGAGTATAATATTATTAACACTTATAAGGGGTATTTGTTTATATTAGGGGTATGTTGGAATGGGGATTTATGCCCATTTTTTTATTTCATAGAATAATATGTATTATTTAAATAATACAAAATTAAAAATTCTTCATTAGAAGCAGGTGGTTTTTATATGATTAAGCAATATAAAGAAAATATGGATTTATTAGTCGAACTTGTAAGAAAAACTTTAGGATTAAAACCAAAAGATAAGCTTAATTTTAATCAAATGAATGAATTATTTGACGCTGATTTTTCAAGTCCATCATATAAGGATGATAAGCTTTTAAATAAATTTGATAGTATCGCTATAAAGACTCCTAAATATTATTATCCAATTGGATTATTTTTATTTTTTAGAGATTCATTTGAATATATTATTAAATATGAAGATAGATATCAAGAAATAATAAAACTATTAACTGATACTAAAGATATATTAGAAGTTATAGGAAGCCTAAAAGAAGATATGTGGCCTTTTTACCCTTTCTTCCAAGAAGCTTTAGTAATGTTTTCAATATTAACTGATCCTGAATCATTTTCATCTGCCCTAGACCCAGAAGTTGTGATGCCTGAGCTTGTAAGACAAAATGCTTTTTATGATGATGAGGGTGATGTTGTACCTTATGAATTAAATATGTTTTTAGTTAAGATGGATGATTATTTTAGCTATGCCTATGATACAATTAAAAGCTTACGTGATAAAAAAGATGATGATATGTCATTTCATCAGGTGTGTGAAATTAAAAATATGCTAAATCAAAAATTTAAGATATTTGATTTAGGATTTATGTCAAGATATCAAACATTATATCAATTCGCTTTAATGCAATATGATAAGATTGATGAAATATTAAAGAATATATCTAATAAAATATTTGAACCAGAAATAAAGAAAACTTATAAATATATTAAAAATAAGGTAGATAGCTTTGAATTTAATATTCAAACTATAAAAAGATTAGATGATTTAAATGAAATCAATGATCAAGTAAATGATTTATATAATAATTCAGTTGAAAGATACAATGAATATGTAGATTTTGTTTCAATTATGTATGAGGAATTACCTGAATTATTTAATCAACTAACGTTTATTGTTACATCAGAAGAGGAAGGTTCAATTAATTATTTATATCAATTAATTGACTTACAAATTACAAAGATTGAAGTAAGATATGAAGAACAAAAGCGCCTATCTTTGGCACGTGATTTATCAAATAAGATTAAGAATTTCTGTGAATTCTTAATGGGATTAAAAGATGAAGTTGGTAATAGAGATGATATTTCAAAGAAAAAGATTGGAAATATCACATGTAAAAGTGATGCTGAATTCTTATATAAGAGATTACTTCGTCAAAAAGAAAATTATTTAAAGCATGTTAAGGTATTTGATTATCTTGCCTTAACAAGTGGACTTAAGGATCCATCTTTTAAGATCTATGAAAGAAGTGATTTCCAAGATATCGCAAAAGATATTAGAGACTTAGAAAAATTCTTCATTTATATTTCTGAAAGTGTATTGCCTGAAAATAAGAAATCATTAGATACTGATTTAGAAAATGAAGGTAGAGGAATATCTTTATTTGGTAAAAATGTAAAAGTATCATTAATGAATGAAGATTATAGTGAAATATCATTTGATGATGATATTAAAACTCATACATTTAATATTCATGATTATTCTGCATACCATAATTTAGTAGATTACGCTATTGATGTAAGAAAACAACCTGTATTCCAAGATTATGGTGATATTAGTGAATATCCTTATTTTAAGCCTTTTAAGTATCAGGTAGAATCAGTAAGAACAATGCTTAAAAAGTTTGAAGGAAGAGGCGTTTTTGGAGATCAGGTAGGACTTGGTAAAACACTTGAAGCATTAATGACTGCAGATGTAATGTTTAGATGTGCAACAATTAAAAATTGTGTTATTGTTACAACTAAATCAACAATACATCAATGGAGAAATGAATGTAATACTAAATTCCGTCATGAGGATGGAAGTCCTATGTTTGAGGTTTATCCTAAGCATGATTCATATTCATTTATTGAATTGATTCAAGAATTAAAAAAGGATAAGGCTACTAAAAATCAAAATGCATTAAAGGTATATTTAGTTTCAACAGAACAAATTAAATCTAATTCAACATTAGAGTATATAAAAAAGTCAAGTAAATATTTTGAATTAAAAAATCAAGTATATAATCCATCTCCTGAAGTACCAAGTGATATTTCAGTAATAGATATGGATATTAATAAAATAATGTCTATTAAATATTTAGATATTATTAAAAAGAGAATACCAAAAGAATTATCAAGAGTAATTAAAGAATCACTTTCATTAAATGAAGAATATCAAAAGATAACATCATTTAATGTATATGGATTCTTCACATATGAATTTGATGAACAAAAGAAAATATTCTATCCAACTAATGATAGAATAATGCAAATGAAAAATGATAATGGATATATCTTAGAAAAAGAAAAATCTTTACTTCAAAAATATACTAAAGCATTAGCTAAAATAGAAGAAAGAAAACAAACATTAATCAATATGGTTTCTAATTTAGCCAAGGATGATAAGCTTGCAGAAGAAAGATTAATTGATTTATTAATTTTTGATGAAGTACAAGATTTATTAATTGACTTTAATAAAAAAGGAAACAAAGAAGAGATATTACAAGAATTTATTGCAAATATCCAAAAGAAATATTGTATTTTAATTTCAGCAACACCTATAAGAAATGACTTATCAGATATATTTAACCTACTATATATGGTTGATAAAAATAGATTAGGTGAAAATAAAGAAATGGCTGAAGCTAAATTCTATAATGCATATTGTGGTGGTGCAAGAAGTTTATCTGAAATGGCAGAATCAAATGATGCATCAAAGAAATTTAGTAAGCTAAATGGTCTTATTAATTCGATGTTTACAAGAAAAAGATTATACGATAATGATGTAATTGATGCGATAAGAAGACATTCAGCAACAGAAGATGAAATAATTCACGCAAAAGAATATGGAAGAGACGATTATGGTGGACAAGCATTTATTAAGCTTGTTGGGGCAATAAGAAAAGCTCCTGAAATGACTACTATGACTGAAGATGAAACAAATATATTCATAGATAAATATATAAGACCATTATTCCCAAAAAGAACAATTTCTAATGAAATATTTAAAGATGCATTCTTAAATATTTCATCCTTAGTAGAACAATCAGTAAAAATTTGTACTAAGAGATTAGAATATCAAATGAGAATGAAGCTTGATTTATTTAATGTTTATGATAAATTCATTGAAAATTATAGAATAATTATTAAATCAGAAAATGAAAATGATTTAGGAGATATCTATAAAAAAGCTATTCTTACTTGTGATCTTTTATGTTCATATATCAATAGAGGACTTTTAGCTTTCTATAGAGCATATCATGAATATTCAACAGTATTCTTATCTGATTTTATTGATTGGAGAAGACCAAGAAAGAAAGGATTTGCGGTTGATATTTCAAGTGATTCTAATAAGATTGAGATATTAAAAGAATTATTATCTATTAATGATAATAAATTTAATAAATATCCTAACGCATCAAAAGAAGATTTATTATTTATAGAAACTGCAAAAACTCTAATTTATGAAAGAAAGCCTGAATTAAGAGTTAAGCTTTATAAGAATATTAAAGAAAGTAAAGATATATTTAATAAATCAAGAAGAGTATATATGAATCTTTATATAAATGAAGAAGATAATTATGAATTATCTGACTTTATACATTTTGGATATTTCCCTAAAGGAAAACATGCAAAAGATATGAAAGAAAAGATGGAAGAAATATTAGCAAAGGATGATAATAAGCTTTCATATGAAGAAAAGAGATTAAAAGATTCTTATACAGTAAATGGTACTATTAAAAAAGCATTTGTTGGTGATAATTTTAAGGAATTAAATTATAACTGGTTTACTGAATTTACATCAGAAAATGAAAATTGGAATTCCTTATATTTTATTGATAAAACAATGGTTGCAGGTACAGATTTTAATGCAGCAAACCTATTAATTATTGGTCAGCTTGATAAACAAAACAATGAATATATGGATCCTTTAGAGTTAGAACAATTAATAGGTAGAATCTCTAGAATGGGTCAAACTGAAACATGTCTTGTATTAACATGTCTTACTAATGGAGATAATAATAATATTAACCATGAATTTAATAAAGAATATTATAATATATTAACTGATGAAGAAGGATTTGATTTATATGGTGTATGTCAAACAGAGGTTGATTTTGTAATGCCTGTAATTATGGCTGTATCACAAAAGCTATTCTCAAGTACGCATTCATATAAGAAAAAAGATAATGTTAATATAAGTGAATTAAATAGGGAATTTGTTGCAGTATATCATGATGATTATATAGAGTTTAATGCCAAAAGATTCCCAGACATTGTAAAATACGCAATGGATAATAACGATAAAATTGATGTTTATTATAATGGAAACATATTAAAGCCACTTGATGCTATAAAGAGTATGATTAGATTATATTCTAAGGTATTAAGAGGGGATATTAGAAATAACTAGGATGTGATAATATATGAATCTTTTATATGTAAATGATTTAATTGATTACGCTTCTAAACTAGGAATTTTAGTTAAGGATGAAAACAATAATTTCATCCTTAACGATAAAGAATATAAATTTAATTATAATGAGCTAGATTCAAATGAAAACTTACCATTGATTAATGAATTAAGAGCAAACTTACCTATAACTGAAGTTATTGATTTAGTAAGAGAAGCTATTTCATTAGGTATAGTTTATGATATATCAAATGAATATAAGCTTAAATGCTTACTTGATTTAAATGGATATATTGATATTGTATCAAGCACTCATTTTATCTTTAAAATTAATAGTGAATCATTTGATGATATTATTTATGATGTCACATTTGATAAGCGTAAGCATGATATTAAAAAGAAAATTGAATACGCAAGTAGAACATCTTTATTTGTTGATACTTTAATGAAAAGAATAATGGCTAAATATAATATTTTATTAGTTAGAAAAGCGGATTTTAAAACTGATAAATATCCTAGTATGCCAGAATCTAATTATTATAATAAAGAATTCAGTCATATCATAGATACTGATTTTGAAACATCAACTATTCAAAATGAAATTAAGGTTTTAGTTAATTATAAAGATAACTTTAATAATCAAACATTAAGTGAAAATGTTATTGATGATATATTTATATCTTTATCTAAAAATGAAGTATCATATGGATTTTTTAATATAGGTCAAACTGAGGCTGAACCTGTATATGATGCAATAAATGAAGATGTTGATTTAGAAGATATTGATTCTTTATTAAGAATAAGAAATCTAATGTCTGATCCTAATGTTAAATTTAATATCTTTGAAACATTAAGAAACAATAGTAATACTAATTTAGCTAAATTAATAGAATCAAGAGAAGAATTTTTAAAAGAAAGTCAATCTGTTGAACCTAAGATTGAATTTAGCTTAACACCATTATCTATTTATTGTAATCACATTGTAGAAAAGAAATGTGTTTATAAGGTTACAAGTATAAATCCATATTATAAGGATTATCCTTTAATGTATGAAATTACATATAACCCATTAAACCTAGATGATGTATTATATGATGTTGATATAGATGGAATAATAGAACATGTTTCAAATGAAGAATTAGTATTAGCATTTGATGATGCCCCATTAAGAGGTAAGGTTAAACCTAGAATGACATTAAAGAAATCAAGTGTAATGTTATATGGACTTGATGAAAGATTTAATAATGATATTTATAAAGATGTATATTTCTTAAAGGATTCACTTGTTAAATTAATTGATAATAAGGTTTATCCTTTTGATGGAGAAGTAGATTCTAATACATACTTAAAGAGTCAAATTGTAAAAGGTGAAATATCAGGTAATTATTACTATATTGGTGATACTATTGAGGTTTTAGCAAAAGATATATTAGGTGCTGCAATAATAGATGATGATAGTAGACATTATGTATCTAAACAATACGAAAGAAGATGCATGACTTGTAATCATTTATTTGCGGCAACAGATGAGGTATGGAATATGTATTTATTCTCTCATTTGATTGTTAATAGTGATCAAAAATCTTGTTGTGAATATTGCGCACAAGAAGAGGATAATAGTAAATATAATAATGGATTATCTATTATTTATTCTAAAGGACAAAATAAATATTTCTTAGATGATATTAATGATTTAAAATACACAGATACATGTATATCTTGTACTGAAAAGAAGGATTCTTTATTATTTGTTGATATAAATAGAAAGAATCACTTACCGGATTTATGTATATCATGCAGAAAATATTATTGCCCAAATCACATAGATTCAAAAACTCATTTATGTGTTAATTGTAGTAAGAATGTTGAAACATTTGATATTAAAAACTTAGATGCTAAAAAGCAAGCTTTAATAAGAATGAATATTGAAGCAAGTGATATGTTTAAAAAGAAGCTTTCTTATCACTTTAATAGTGAATGGAATTCGTTATGGGTATATAGTGAGTCTAAAAACAAGCTTGTTACATATTATTTAATTACTGATGATAAAAATAAATTTTTACATTTAGAAAGAGTATTTAAGATAAAGAGGTGATTTTATGGCTTTATATGATAATATAGATAATTCTATAAAGTTAAAAAAGCAAAAATTAAATAAAAGCCATATAAGAAACCTAAAGATAATGAATGTCTTAAATTTCTTAGTAATGGCTTTACTAATATTTATAGATGTATTCTTATTAATAAAAGGTATATATACAGGTATGCCTATTGCATCAACTGTATTATTAGTAATATTCTTAGTTGCACAAGTAGGCTCACTTTTAACATTTACTATAAAAAGATTTGCAAGAGCATCTATGATAACAAAGGTAGGAATAATGATTATATGTTTCTTACCTATAATTCCTTATATTATTTATTTATCTATAGGCAATAATATATATATTATTTGTTTAATTGCAAGAATAATATGTCTTGTTTCACTTGCGATGTTATTGTTTAATACTAAAATAACAGATGATAAAAAGACTTTTGGTGTTAAAGGTGTACCTTTAGCAATTGCATCTTTACTTACAGTTGTTGCGTTAATTGTAGTAATTACATCAACAAATAATAGAAAGATTATTTATACATACGATAAATTATATAATGGTTATGTTTTAAATAATGTTTTAAAAGGTAAGGGTGATGTAATAATTAAAGATGATACTATTGCTATATCTGATAATAGTTTAGTAAATGTTTCTGGAACTTTAGTTATTCCATCTAGTGTTAAATATATATCTAAAGATGCTTTTTTAGATTCAAAGGTTAAAGAAGTATATATCGATTCATTAGATATAGAATTAATGGATGCAATTAATAATTCTAATGTTGAGGTTATTTATTTAAATAACGCTAATACTAAGCTTGATTTAGAAAACCTAAATAAGGATATTAGAATTAAAACTGATAGAACATTAGTAGATGAATATAGAAGTGCTAATAGAAAATATGATTATTTATTTGTACCTATTGTAGGTGATGATGAATATTATGTTTGTTTTAATGGAACAAATCTTCCAGTATATATATTTAAAGATGAAGAATTATTAGAAGAACCATCAAGTGATTCTTTAGAAAAGGAAATTGATGGAAGAAAGATTTTATATGATGGATATAATATTGGTAATTTAGATATTACATTTCCTATTACAGTAAGTAAGAATACTGAAATTAATTGTAATTATAGTTATATTTATAATATTAATTATGATTATTCAGGTGCCTCATCTAATGATGATTTACCAGAAGTCTATTATGATGATTTAGGTACTATTAAGCTACCTGAATTAGAAAAAGATGGATATCAATTTAAGGGTTGGTATTTAGTAGATGAATATGGTAATTATACAAAGGAATATACTGAAATTAATCCTGATATTACAACTGATTTAAATTTAAAAGCTAAGTTCTTAAAAGAATATAGTATTACATTTGATACTATATTAGATGATGTAGCATTTGATTCAGATAAAACATTAATTTATACAGAAGAAGATGTTATTGAATTTGTTGAACCTAAAAAGGAAGGATTTAGCTTTGAAGGTTGGTATTTAGATCCATATTTTAGCAACAAAGCATCTCAAAGCTTAAACGGTGAATTTGATACATTATATGCTAAATGGGTAATTGATGAACCAAATATCATAATATCAGATGATTTAAATAAGATATATGATAATGAATCATATTATGTTGATTTATCTATATCAAATGTTTTATCTAATGCAAGTTATAGCTATGAATTTTATAATAGTAATAATGAGATAATTGTTACTGATGAAGGATTTAATGTTAAAAATGTAGTAGATTCAGGTTCATATTATGCAATAATTACATTAAATTATAATAATTTAGTAGAAACTAAATATAGAACAAAAGATATTAACATATCTATTTCAAAAGCATCATATGATATGAGTAATATATCAATTAAGGATTTAGTAAATACATATGATGGAAATATGCATACTCCATCTTTAGTAGGTGAATTACCAATCGGTCTTGACAATATTCAAATTACTTATGAATTTGAAGAAGGCTTAACTAATGTTGGTCAAAAGGTAGTAGCATGTAATTTTTATACATTATCTAATAATTATAATGTACCAGAAAGTATGAATGGTTTAATTACTATTAATGCTAGAGATGTAGAAGTTACTTGGAGTAAGATTTTAACATTTGAATATGATGGTAATTTGCAATTCCCTTCATATACTTTAAAAAATGTATTACAAAAGGATTTAGATTATGTAGCATGTGAAGAAGAAGGTAGTGCAAATTCTATAGGTAACCACACTGCATCAATTAAATCTTTAAAGGGTAAGAATGATAATAATTATATTTATAAAAATTATAAATTATTAGAAAACCAGGTTATTTATAGTATTACTGCAAAAACAAATGAATTAACAGACATAGAATTTGGTGATTTAGAATTTGAATATGATGGTAATAAGCATGAACCTGAATTCACTTTTATACCTGATAATGTAGAAGCTATATTTAAATGTGATAAGGATATTATAAATGTTGGTACTTATGATGTATTAGTTTCATTTAAATATAAAGATAAACCAAATGAAATAATTAGTACAACATATAATGTTTGTGTAATTATTAATCCTAAGGAAGTAGATATTAGCTGGAGCTTTAGTGAAACTACTTATAGTGGTAATATCGAAGTTCCTACATATACAATTTCTATTGAAGGATTAGAATTAGTTTATGATTATTCTAATTCAGTTAATGCAGGTACATATACAATTACATATTTATCATTAAAGAATAATGATTTAAATAATTATAAATTACCTGAAAATAAAACATATCAATATAAGATTAATCCTAAGAAGATTACATTTGATACAAGTGAATTAGGATATACTGATGCAAGCTATGAATATAATGGTAGCAATCAATATCCAACTATTTCTAAGGATAAGCTTCCAACTAGCGTTACAGTTTCTTATAGTGGATTTGGTAAGAATGCAGGATCTTATAAGGTTGTTGCAGAATTCAATCCTGATTCATTAAATTATGTTATTGATGATGCAAATAAATCAATTACAATTAATGTAACAATTACTAAACGTGTTGCAGTAATCCAATGGTCACAAACAACATTCGAATATGATGGTTCTTTAAAAAAGCCAACAGCAACAGTTACTAACTTAGTATTAAATGATATATGTTTTGTATATATTGATGGTGATGGTGAATCTGCGGTAGGAGACCATACTGCAACTGCGATAGGCTTATCTAATACTAACTATACTTTAGGTAGTGATAATGTAGAAACAACTTATTCAATTGTTGCAAAAGATTATAATTTTGAATTTATTTTTGAAGATGTAACTTATACATATGATGGAGATTATCATAGGCCAGAAGTGCAATTCTTAGATGATAAGCCTGATTGGTTAAATGTTAAATATGATAAAGTTGGTATTTGTAATGTTGGTTCATTAGTTGTAACAGTATCATTTGAAGCAACTGATGACTCATATAATGTACCAACATCTAGAACAGCTATTGTAACAATTACGCCAAGAACTGCATCATTTGTATTCTCATTTGAAAACACACCTATTTATAATGGTAAGGCTATTGCGCCTAATGTATCAATTACTAATTTAGTTTCAGGTGATGATGCAGAAGTAGTATTAACTGATTATTCTAATAATATTAATGCAGGTACATATACTGTATATGTAAATTCAATTAGTAATACAAATTATACTTTCGATTTAGATAATTCAAAGTATACTTATGAAATTAAAAAAGCTGATTATGATTATTCAAATATAAAATTTGAAAGTGTATATACTTTTGAATATAATGGTTACCAACAAAGACCTAGTCTTAAGACATCAGATGGAGATGCTGTTGAAATTATGGGCTTAGATGGTCCAGTTATTATTGAATATTCAGATGGTATTAAGGATGTAGGTCAAGGAAGAGTTACTGCAACATTTAAGGGGTCTGATAACTATAATCAAATACCTGAAATGTCAACAATAGTAATTATTACTGCAAAAACTATTTCATTAAAGTGGGCAGGTGATAATTTCACATATAATGGCTTACAACAAAAGCCTTCATGTACTGCAGATGGTTTATTGTTAACAGATATTTGTACAGTAAATGTTTCTGGTTCTGGAATTAACGCAGGAGAATATACTGCAAAGGCTGTATCATTATCAAATCCAAATTATAAGCTTCCTTCTAATAATGAATATAATTTCACTATTGAAAAGGCAACCTTAGATATTTCAAAAGTATCATTTGAAGAAAATACTAAGGTATATGATGGTACTGATTTAAAACCAATTGTAGTAGGTGAAATGCCAAGTGGTGCAACTTATAGCTTTATTGGATTAAGTAGCCAAGTTGGTACTCATTTAATTACTGTAAGATTTGAAGTTGATTCAAACTACAATTCAATTCCTGATATTACAGTTGAGGTTACAATTACAAAACGTGAACTTACTGTTAAATGGTTAGACCTAGAAGTAGAATATAATGGTCAATTACAAGGTCCAAACTATGAATTAATAGGATTAATTTCT
Organism: uncultured Erysipelotrichaceae bacterium; assembly: GCA_902783745.1. Classification (GTDB taxonomy): domain Bacteria; phylum Bacillota_I; class Bacilli_A; order Acholeplasmatales; family Anaeroplasmataceae; genus Anaeroplasma. Next base: position 5,463 of record CACZRY010000093.1, on the reverse strand, counting down.
GGTGATGCTTGTGAATTAACTATTAACGGTGGTGGCATTAACGTTGGTGAATATACTATTGAAGTTATTGGAATTAGTAATAATAATTATTCATTAACAATACCTGATGATGTAACATATAAAATTACTAAAGCAAATTATGATATGTCATCTGTATCATTTGAAGATTTAATTATAGAATATAATGGTCAATTACAACATCCAGTAATTTCTGGTCAATTACCACAAGGCGTATCCGTTGATGAATATACAGGTGGTGCAACAAACGTTATTGATGGTACTGTAACAGTTACTGTTTCATTTAAGACTATAGATGAAAACTATAACGTACCTAAGTCTATGAGAGCAACAATTACAATTGTAGCTAAGGAATTAACTGTAACATGGGCAAATACTACATTTACATATGACAATACAAAGCATTATCCTATAGCTAAGCTAAATGGATTATTAAATGATGATGAATGTACATTTGAGGTTGGTGGATATGCGATAGATGCAGGTACATATACTGCCTATATAGCATCAATTTCTAATTCAAACTATAAAGCATCATCAACTGTATCATATACTATTAAGAAGGCTGATTATGATATGTCATCTGTAACATTTGAAGATGTAGTATTTAATTACGATGGTACAGCACATCAACAAACTGTATCTGGCCTTGATTTAGTAGAAGGATTAGATGGTCTAAAGCTATCTGTTAAATATACAGGTCAAGTTACAAATGTAATAGATGGTAAAGTTTTATGTACTGCTACATTTGAAACAACATCAAACAATTATAATGTTCCAAGTGATATGACATGTTATATAAGCGTATCACCAATAGAGGTTAATATTAATATCTCACTTGATACTGATGAAGATGTTACTGCAACAGTAACATGGGATAAGAAGTATTATTTAGCATGTAATTATGATGGATTGGAACATAATGTAAATATTAATGTAGCTTCAAGTGATCTTTCTAATATAATAGATGATGATGTTAATTTCTATATTGATGGTACATTTGAAAGCTATAAGGAAAATGGTTATAGCTTTGAAATCATGTCAAGTAACGCAAATTATAAGTCTATTTATGATACATTAAATGTAGTTGTATCTAAGATTTATGTTGGTTATGGCTTTGCATGGAATTCAATAGAACCAAGCTGGTGGGGTGATTATCCTGAATCAGTTCTTGCAAAACTTGATAAGGTTTATACAGATAATGATTTAGATGTTGAGGTAGTAAATAATGTACCTACAAGTTATGGTCATTATTATATTAAGTTCACAACAACTGAAGAATCTATTATAATGCAATCAAGCTCATCATCATCTAATACATATGATGTTTCATTAACATTAGAAAGCTTAAAGGCTTTAGCAGCATATTATACTACTGATATGGGTATTATTGAAAATCCTGTTTGGTATAATAATGTTTATGAATTATATAACCAATTAGGTGTATCAGATGACGAAATAGAATTCTTATTAAATGATTCTTATGATTATATTATTAATAGTGCATTATTTATAGATTTTACTCAAAATGATACATCATCAAGTGAATTATGTACTGTTAAAGGAAATATTAATAATCAAGTTACTACAACTAAATCATATTTAGAACATGAATTTAGTAAGGTATTGAAGATTGAATCATCAACAACTATTACCATTGATTTATCAAATACAACATATACAACTTTAATATTAGTTGGATATTTAACAAATTCTTATTATAATAGAATTAGTATAAATGATGAAATTTATGAAATACCATCATCAGGTATTTTAGAATTATCTGGTTTATCTGGTGTAATCACTATTGAAAAGAGCAGTAGATATAGTATTTCAGGTTTATATGGTATAGTATTAATTTAATCTAATTAATAATATTGAGGCTTAATTAATATAAGCCTCTTTATTTATTTAAAAATATCCTTTTAATTAAAAATAATTATGATATAATACTAAAGGTTTAGGAGTGATTTTATGGTAAAACTTACTGATTATTTATATGATGGGGATACTGTTATACAAATACTTCATAGATATTATTCAGATTTATGTAAATCTATTGAAGAAACATCAAATGAAATAGATAAGGTTCATACAATGTTTTTACAGCAACAAATTGATTTACTTGAGAATAATGATTTCATTACATCTCAAGCCCAAAGAATAAGAGAACTTTATCAATATATGGTAAGCGAATATCCATTTTTATCATTTACTTTTAAGGGTAGAATAAAATCACTTATTCGTGCTGAACAAAAATTTAATGGCTATGTTATTGAATACATATATGAAGGATATAAAAAAACAGGTAAGATACCTGATATTGAAGAATTAAAGAAAAAGCTAGATGGTTTTAGAGATTTAATTGCATATAGAATAGTTATTCAATTACCTAAATCAAGTTTTAAAGATGATACTAAAAGAAGTGAAATTGAATTAGAATTATTATATAAAATTACAAATATTTTACCTAAATTCTTAAGTGAAAGAGGATTTAGTATTGTTGAATCTAGTAAGGATATAAATCATTCTTTTTTATTGAATCCATCTCTTCACAAATACGTAAGAGATTATGTATCAAATCCATCAAGTAATGGATATAAGTCACTCCATTTAACATTACATGATGATATTGCAGATTGTTATATTGAATTACAATTAAGAACTAAGGATATGGATGATTTTGCAGAAATTGGTAGTGCAAATCATATTAATTATGAAAATAAGCAAATTGAAAAAAGAAATAGAAGATTAGGAATTAAAGAAGGAGAATCTATTTATTTTGATGAAGCAATAAAAAGAGAAGAATTACTTCAAAATATCGATTATTCTTTAGTTGATGTAAATATGTTTGGTGCAACATCTAATTCTTTAGTTAATGATGGTTGTGGACTTTTAAAAGGACGAATGATCACACCATTTGAACATTTATCAAAATTTCAAAAATAAGGGTAAGGCATGTGCCTTACCCTTTTAAACGTCTATTATATTATCATCATCTTTTGTTTTTTCTTCATTATAATTACTATATTTATTTTTTGTTTTTTCTCTTACTTTATTTATTGTTGAAAAAGTTCCGTCTAAATCACTTTTTATTTCATCTTTTAATCTAGAATAGAAGTGAGATAATAATATTAAGAATAACTCATATAATATTCTATTTATAAATACAATTAATGTAATTACTGTAATAAATATTTTTAATGCAGTTAGATTACCATTTGCAAGTTCGATTATAGAAAAAACTATAATTACACCTCTTGTTGCGATTTTTAAATATCTTACTATTCTTTTTATTTGTTTATTATCTTTTTTATCAAATTGGTTTGATAAAAATAAGAAATATAAGAAATATAATAATGATAATCCACCAAGTACAGAATATAAAATTAAATATGGTAATTCATTTATATGAAAATATATATGAAATCCTGTAAATAGTAGTGCTACTAATACAGCTAAAAATTCTAATATATATCTAAATATTTTTAATTGTCTTAATGAGCTTTCTCTAAATTCATTTAAATAGGGCATAAAATCACCTCTTCATTATTATATCATTTTTTTGATATAATTTGTAGTATGAGGTGATTATTATGTTTAGACAAATGAGAAGATTTAAACAACAAGTATCAGATGATGTTTGTAAAAATATATTGCAAGAAGAAAAAAGAGGAGTTTTATCAGTACTTGGAGACGATGGGTATCCATATGGAATTGTATTAGATTATTATTATGATGCCGATAAGAGTAAAATATATTTTCATGGCGCAAAAGAAGGACACAAAATAGATTCTTTAAAGAAGTGTAATAAATGTTCTTTTGTAGTAATGAATAAAGGATATAAAGAAGATAATTCTTGGATATGGCATATAACTAGTGTTGTATGTTTTGGGAAAATAAGATTTGTAAATGATAAAGATGAATTTGTTCCTTTATTAAGAAAGATTGGTAATAAATATTATCCTAATAAAGAAGAAGTCGAAAAAGAAATTGAAGAAACTATTAATAGAGTCCAAATTCTTGAACTAAATATAGAGCATATGACAGGAAAATTAGTTAAAGAGTCTTAATTTTAAGATATTTTTAATTTAATTTTTAGTAAAATTTAGGTTTAACCATTATTCTTTTATTAGAAAAGAGGTAATGGGAATGAAGAAAAGAATTTTAGCATTAAGTAGTATAATAAGCATAGGATTATTAAGTGCTTGTAGTGTATCTACTTCTAGTACAACTAATAGTAATACTACTACAACAAATTCAGAAACAACAACTTTAGATACTACAACAGTTAATAGTACAACAGCAAATACAACAACTGCAAATATTACAACAGTTAATACAACAACTACAGCAAATACAACTACTGCAAATACTACAACAGTTAATACAACAACTGCAGTAAATACTACAACAGATGAGGATATTAATACTACAACTGTTGACAATACAGATACTCAAGCATCATTTATGACAACAGAAGATGGTGAATTTGTTGTATCAGGAAATACATATACAATTACTAAAGGTGGTACTTATGTATGTAGTGGTGAATTATTAGAAGGTCAAATTATTATTGATGCACAAACTGCCCAAGAATCAAGTGAAACAATAGATGTTGTAATTGAATTAAATGGAGCAACAATTTCTAATTCAAATGTAGCCCCTATTTATGGTATTAATGCAGATAATTTAACGATTAAAGCTGTTAAAAATACTGAAAATACAATAAATGATAACAGAAAATCATCTGAAACTTATGATAGTGTAGATCAAGATGCTGCAATATATTCTATATGTGATTTAAAGCTTGCAGCAACAGGAACACTTTATGTTAATTCAACTTATAATAATGGTATTCATTCAAAGGATGATTTAAAGGTACAAAAGATGAATCTTACTGTTAATACAGTTAATGATGCATTAAAAGGAAATGATTCAGTAACAATTGAATCAGGTGAAATCACACTTGTATCTAGTGCTGGTGAGGGAATTAAGACTACTAACTCAGGCTTAAAGTCATCTGGTGCACAAAAAGGCTATGTAACAGTTAATGGTGGTGAAATTAATATTTATTCAGCACAAGATGGAATTGATGCAGCATATGATGTTTTAGTAAATGATTGTACAAGTCTAAATATTTATACTGACTCTTATTCTAATTATTCAGGTGCAACATCAGTAGATAAATCAAGCCTATATTTTAATGTATCATCAACATATTATTCAGATAGTTATAAATATGTATTCTATTTTTATGACCAAGATGGGAATTATGAATGGGTAGAAGCTAAAAATCCTCAATTAACTACATCAGGAAATGGAAGAAATAAAACACAAACATATACATACCAAGTCTCATATCCAACTTCATATCAATCATTAATCTTATATAGATTTTCAAGTGATGTTTCATCTTATCAAGCTGAATTAGCTGAATCTAGT
>CACZRY010000092.1 GCA_902783745.1 uncultured Erysipelotrichaceae bacterium | reverse complement strand
TGGGATTAGTATTTAGAAAGAAAACGCCTGTTGATATTTTAATTATTCCTTTATTTGCTATAACTGTAGGATTAACTGTAGGTCTTTTAGTTAGATTTCCTGCGATATATGTAACTTATGCAATTCAATGGCTAGTTAACGCTGGTACTAGTACAGTACCTTTTGTAATGGGTATTATAGTTGCAGTATTAATGGGTATGGCGCTTACTGCTCCAATATCATCTGCAGCAATAGCCGCAATGGTATTCACATTGCCAGAAGGTATTACTATTGCAGAAGCACTTGCATCAACTGATTATAGAGGACTTGTTATTGCATCAGGTGCTGCCGCAGTAGGATGCTCTTGTCAAATGATTGGTTTTGCAATTCAATCAAGAAAAGATAATAGTATTGGTATTGTTATATCAATTGGTATTGGTACATCAATGCTTCAATTTAAGAATATATTAAAAAAGCCAATTGTATGGTTACCTACAATTATTGCATCCGCAATATTAGGCCCTATCTCTACTTGCTTTTTAGAACTTGTATGTCAAGGTTCAGCTGCAGGTATGGGTACTTCTGGATTAGTAGGACAAATTGGTACTTTTGCATCAATGGGTAACACATGGCAAACATGGGTTGGTATATTTGGATTACAAATTGCCTTACCTATGGCTTTAGTATTTGGTATTGATTTGTTATTTAGAAAATTAGGTTTAATAAAAGAAGGAGACCTAAAGGTATAATTTAATATATATAAATTATCTCCAAATGATTTTGGAGATTTTTTTCTATATAATTCTTTAATCCCTTAATTTATTGACTGATTAATTATTATAGAATATAATTAAGTTGTAAATAACGATTTAATTAATTATATATCTTTTAGTAAATAAGGGAGGAGGCATTTATATGGAACTAAGTGTATTGAAATTATGTAATTTAGTTGCTCAAAAAGAATATTCTGAGCTTTTAGGGGAAGGTAGAGAGATTGTTTCTAATATAATGGATAAAATGTTAGATAAATATGGTAAGAATGAGAAATTCACATATGATTTAATATCTCATTTTATTGTTTATTCTGTATACCAAGATGATAAGATATCTGATAAAGAAATTAATTATGTTAATGAAATTTCAGGACTTAATCTAACAAAAAGTAGTATAAAATCTTTATATAAAGAAAAAGCTTCAAAAGGTATTGATATTTTTAATATCTTAGGATGCTTTAAAGCGGATATATTAGAATTATTTATTTATCTTGCTGCATATATATTTATAGTAGATGGAAAAATAAATGAACAAGAAAGAAAAATATTAAGAAGATTATATGATGCAATTGAAGATAAGAATAAGGTTATAAGAAATGTAGTTTCAGATAAAACTATAAAAGATGACCTATTGATTAAACAAAATGAATTCTTAGGATTAAAGGATAAGCTTAAAAAAGCCTATTTTGATTATTCTTTAGCGAAAGAAAGATATTTATTGCATATTGAGAGATTAAATAAAATTAAAAATGAATATGACATTCTAGTTGGTTCATTAAATGATTTAAGAAATGATAAATATACAGTTTTAAAGAATAAAACTCATGATGATGCAATAGAAATTAAAAAGCTTGAAATAGAATTAAAGAAAATCAGTTTCTTTAAGTTTAGAAAGAAAAAGGCTTTAAGAACTAAAATAGAAAAATTAAGGGCTACTAATAAAGAAGAGCTAGAAGAATATGAAAATGTACGTGAAGAAATAGATCATAATTCTAAATATTTACTAGAACTAGAAAATGATATTAAAGAAGAAGATAATGTTTTAGTAAAAGAAAAAGAAGAATATGATTTAATATCATCTAATGTTAAACAATTAGAAGCTAAAATAAATGAATGCTATATAGAAGGATTAGAATTATATTCTTATAATGAAATTATTGAATCAGATGTTATTTTATTTGGTAAGCTTGAAAATAAAGCTATACCATGGGATGTATTAGAGGTTAATGATAATGAGATATTATTAATATCTCACTATATACTTGATATGAATGCATTTAATGAAACGAGTGATGATCTTCTTAATGGTTCTAATTATAATAATTCATTAATAAGAAGCTTTATGAATGGACCATTAATGAATAAGATTTTTACTAAAAATCAAAAAGAAAAGATTATATTATCTAAAGTAGATAATTCAAAGGAATCTACAACATTTAAGGATGTATTAGAATATAAATCATCTAGTGATGATGTTATATCTATAGATACATGGGATTATTTATATCCTATATCTGTAAAAGAAGTATATAAATATTATGATAAGAAATATCAAAGTCTTGCAGAAGCTAATGATTATGCATTAAATATAGGCTTACATAAAAATAGAAAAACAGGATTTAGTGTATATTGGACAAGAACTCCATATGATAAGGATAAGTGTTATCTTGTAGTATCTGATATTAAAGAAGCAAATACTGAAACTGACTTTAGACTTGATATAGAAAATTGTAAAAAAGAAACATTAGGAATAAGACCTTTAATGAAATTAAAAATTGATGAAAAGGATAATATGATATTAGAGGCAGTAAAAATTTATAAAGAAAATAATAATTTATAAAAGATTGGGCTTAACTTTATAGTTAAGTCCAGATTTTATTTTCTTTCATTATATTTACATATTTTATGTATTAAATTAATATGATAAAATATATTTTGTTAAATTAAGAGGAGGTCTTTTTAATATGGATTTAAAAGAAACTATAACATCAATACCTAATTGGCCTAAGGAAGGTATAATTTTTAGAGATATTACTACATTATTAAATAATGGTGAAGCATTTAAATATTGTATAGATAAATTTTCAGAGTTTGCAAAAGAAGTTGGTGCAACAGTTATTGCAGGACCTGAAGCAAGAGGATTTATTTTTGCAGCTGCAGTTGCAGCAAAACTAGGTTTAGGTTTTGTACCTATTAGAAAGCCTAATAAACTTCCAAGAGCTCAAATAACAGAAGATTATTCATTAGAATATGGTCATAATACATTATGTATTCATGAAGATGCATTAAAGAAAACTGATAAGGTTTTAATTATAGATGATTTACTTGCAACAGGAGGTACTTCAGTTGCAGCAGCACACTTAGTTGAAAAGGCTGGCGCAACTGTTGCTGGATTAGCATTTGTAATTGATTTAATTAATCAAAATGTTAAAGCATTACTTAAGCGTTATAAAGTATTTACTTTAGTTGAGTATGAAGGAGAATAATAGAAGGCAATGCCTTCTTTATTTTTAAGATATGGAAGATAATAAAGAATTTAAACATTTTAAGTCAAGAACTCCTTTAATGGTATCTTTACTTCATACATTAATATTTTCTATATTAACAGTATTATTGTTATTTATCTATCTTAATACTGGAATTAAACCTTTATTAATAATAGGGTTAATATTTGGCATTTTAGGCTTTTTATCTTTGATTATATCTGTTGTATTCTTAATAATATATCAAGAAACAGTTAACGCAATTAAGCGTGGTAAAATAGTATTAGGTAATATAATAGAGATTAATGATTTAAAGAAATCATTATTCAAAAGGAATGATTATTTATTAAGAATAAGATTTTATTCTGAGAATAATAAATTATCTTTTTTTAATGAATATGTAACTAAAGAAATTTTAGATGATGAAAAGTTAAAATTAGATTCTAAAGTAGAAGTAATATACTTTAATAATAGGGCAGCTTTAAAAAATTTAATATAATAAATAATTGTAAAAAAAATCACCTTTTTAAGGTGACTTTTTTTATGGTATAATAATTCTAGGTGATTTTAGATGAAAACTCCAAATTGTTATAATATTGTTCCCTCTAAAAATCTATGGGAAATTGGACTTGAGTTTATTAGAAGAGTTGATGATGATTTAATAGAAAAAAATTTAAAGCTTGCATATATAGTATATAAGCTTAATAAATTAGAAGGTGCTTCTAGTACAGTTACTAAAAGAAGCGTCTTTTTAGCTTGCTTTAATGAAATAGGAAGTCTTTCTGCAAGGGATATTGCGTTAGATAAGGATATAGAAACATATTTATTTTTAAAGTATTTCTCTCCTGTTAAAGATTCAGCAGCAATGATATTAGTTAATAAAAATCAAAAGAGATTTTCTTCATATTTCATTGATGGAATGCGTTTTAAGATTGCAAGAGATTTTACTAAATATTTAATTAAACTACATGATAAGGATTTAGCATATAAAAAGATTGTAGATAATAAAGATTTATATAATGGTATAGATGTTTTAGCTATGTCTAAATTAATTAATAAAGTTGATATATTTTATGAACTAGATTCTATGCATTATAAAACAGTTATTTATAAATATATATCTAAAATGTTTTTTGGATTAAAAGAAAGAACAAAATTCATTATAATGCTTTCATCATTATTTGAAATGTATTCATTACAAACATTATCTCATTCTCAGGTTACTGCATATATTGCATATTCATTAGCTAAAAAAATGAAGCTAAAATCTTCTAATCAAAAGAAGTTATATGTTGCAGGTTTAGTACATGATTTAGGTAAAGTTTCTGTACCTTTAAGAATATTAGAAAAACCAGATAAACTTACAGATCAAGAATATAACAAAATGAAAAAGCATGTTACATATACAAAAGAAATACTTGATGGTAAGATGGATTTTGATATTGTTGAGATAGCATATCGTCATCATGAAAGAATTGATGGTAAGGGATACCCTAATAAAGTAAAGGGTGAGAATATGACAATAGATCAAAAGATATTACAAGTTGCGGATGTTATATCAGCGTTAAGTGCAAAAAGAAGCTATAAGGAAGCATGGTCTATTGAAAAGACAATTAGTATATTAGAAGAAAATGTTTTAAGAGGCCAAATGGAAAAATCTATTGTAGATTGTTTTAAAGAAAACCAAGAAAAGATTATGAAAGAATCTACTAAGCTTATGAATGATACTGAAAAGATTTATTTAAAGATTAATAAGGAAAGAGAATTACTTTCAAATAAATAAAAATTATTAGTTATAAGCAAAAATGGTTAAAAACTAATTGACAAGGAAATAAATTTTGGTATAATTGATGTTGCAGTTTAATATTGCAACACTCTTATGCCCGAATGGCGGAATTGGCAGACGCGCCAGACTTAGAATCTGGTTCCGAAAGAGTGCAGGTTCAAGTCCTGTTTCGGGCACCAGCTTAATAGAAATTATAGGTTCGATTTAATCGGACCTTTTTTCTT
>CACZRY010000091.1 GCA_902783745.1 uncultured Erysipelotrichaceae bacterium | reverse complement strand
GCAAAAAATCATGACTGGGATTACGTTTATAATGATATCAAAGCTTGTGTAGAAAAAGCTTCAGGTACATTATTAAAGGTAATAATTGAAACATGTTTACTAACAGATGAAGAAAAAGTTGAGGCTTGCAAGGCTGCAGTCAAGGCTCAAGCTGATTATGTAAAAACATCAACTGGTTTTTCAACTTCAGGCGCAAATGAAAATGATATTAAATTAATGGTAGAAGCAGTTAAAGGTTCTCCATTAAAAGTAAAAGCATCAGGTGGAATAAGAGATAAAGATACATTCCTAAAATTAATTGATGCAGGTGCTTCAAGAATTGGATGTTCAAAATCTTGTGAAATAATGGAGGCATTACTTAATGAGTAATATCCCAACAGCACACAATGAATGTAAGAATAAAGAATTAATTGCAAAAACTGTATTAATGCCAGGAGATCCTATGCGTGCTAAATATATTGCATTCGCATACCTAGATTCTGTTGAAAGATTCAACACAGTTAGAGGTAATTTAGGATATACAGGTACATACAAAGGAAGGAAAATTTCTGTGATGGCATCAGGTATGGGAATGCCATCAGCTGGAATATATTCATATGAATTATTCAAGTTTTATGATGTTGATAACATTATAAGAATTGGTTCTGCAGGATCATATAATCCTAATTTAAATGTATTTGATTCAGTTCTAGTAAGTAAGGCATATTCAAAGTCCAATTACGCCAAGGAGGCATTTGGTATGAATGGCCATACAATAACTCCATCAAAGAGTTTAAATAACAAGCTTTTAAAATGTGCTAAAAAGCTAAATTTAAAGCTAAGAGAAGTTATATGTGAATCAACAGATGCATTCTATAATTTCTTCCCAGAACACTGGATGGAAGTAAGAGATAAACATAAATGCGATGTTGTAGAAATGGAAGCATTTGCCCTATTTGCTACTGCGAAAGCCTTAGGTAAAAAAGCTGCTTGCTTACTTACAATATCTAATTCCTTTGTAACTGGTGATGAAACAACATCTCAACAAAGAGAACGAGAATTTAAAGATATGATTGAAATAGCCTTAGAAATGGCTAATGAATAGAAAAGTGTTAGCATAAAGCTAGCACTTTTTTTGAGGTATAAATATGAAAATTAACAAAGTCTTAGAAATTGATAAATTTCATACATTTACATTAACATCATATAAAATACTTAATCTAGATGTAAAAGAAGCAAAATATGCTTCAATCCTTTCATTTTATTTAGATTTAGTAAATAACAAGTATCAAACACTTAAAGAAATGCATGACTTTTTAGCAAAGAATTTTGATCTTAGTTATAGAGTAATGCTAAATAGATATGGTAAATTATATATTCTAAAATATGAAATGCGTGGGATTGATCCATCATTTATAAATGAAAAGAATTATAACTATAAATATTTAATAAAAAAATTTAATGAAATAACTAAACCATTAGTTATAGATAATAAATTCAGTAAAGCATATATTAATAGAGTTAAAAAAATATATCAATCAAATACTTTGAATGAATTTCAAGATAATGATTTTAAAGCATCTTATTATTCTTTAAATAAACTATTTAAAGATAAATCATTTAATTATATTAGTTTATTAACAAAAAAGGAATTAAAAGAGATTAACGAAACTAATTTATATGAATTATATAAGAAAATATCTAAAATAAAATCGTATACTATATTAGTTGGAAGAAATGTTTCAAATATTAAAACATATCCTATAAAAACTAATTTATATCTACATGCATATAAATATCCTTTATTTAATTCTGGAACAGTTATAAAAAAATATGATTCAAGTCAAAGCTATTTAAGAATCTATTATGATATTCCTATCTATTCAGGTACAAAAGATATTGCACCAATGTCTATTTATTCTCATATACTAGGTGAAGGTGCATATTCAAAGCTATTTAGCGTAGTAAGAGAAAAATATGGCCTATGTTATAACATAGATTGTGATACGGATTTTTCATGTGGAATATTTTATATATCATCAACTATTAAAAAATGTGATTTAAATAAAACACTACAAGCAATAGATGAAGCGATTGATAATTCTTTAACCGATATTAATCTAGATGAAATTAAAGATTATTTTATTAAGACAATAGAACAAGGATATGATTATATAAAAAATTATTCTACAACTGCATTTTATAATGATAATTTTAAAGATGTAATACAAGATGATACATATATCAATTATATTAGAAATGTTAGTATAGATGATTTATATAAATGTAAGAACTATCTAAAAAAGAAAAAGTTAATATATCTTTATGGAGGTGATTTAGATGAATGAAATTGTTCTAACACTTAATAAAGGTTTAAAATTAAAATTCATTAAATCTCCATTTATGAAATACTATATAGGCATTGGTACTAAATTCGGTGGTGCATACACTAAATATAATGATAATGGCATAACAAAAGATATAAAACCTGGTATTGCACACTTTTTAGAACACATGCTATTTAAAATGGAAGATGGTATAGACCAAACATATGAATTTGATAAGCTTAATGTTTGCGCTAATGCATATACATCTAAAGAAGAAACAATTTATTATGTATCAGGATTAAATCATTTCTTTGAATCTTTAGAATTATTAATAAAAATGTATTTTACACCAGTATTTTTAGATGATGTTATTGCTAATGAAAGAAAAATAATAATAGAAGAATATAGAAATGATATGGATGATATAGAAAAAAAGATATATGATGAGGAAGTAGAAGCACTATTTCCAAATGATTCATATAAAACTAATATATTAGGTAATATAGATTCCATAAATCAAATAACAAAAGAAGATTTATATGAAATATATAATAGCTTTTATACAATTGATAATACTTATTTAGTAATTGTTTCTAATTATGATTTAGAAGAAATTAAAACTAAAATAAATTTTTTATTAGATAACCTTAATGTAATATCTAATAAAAAAGATGTTATTACATATCAAAGTAATGATATTTTAACTAATTTAGAAATTAAAAATGATTACTACACTAATTTATTAGTATTCCAATTTAAATCATTTGAATATAATTATTCTGATCCATTAGTTTTAGAAAAACTAGCTATAATATTAAATCAATTATTCTCTTTAGAT
>CACZRY010000090.1 GCA_902783745.1 uncultured Erysipelotrichaceae bacterium | reverse complement strand
TTGTTACATATACTTTAGCAGTTCCTACATTAACATTATTTTCATATCTAACTGAATAATCTACACCAAGCATTAATAAAGTACCATCGCCATATACATTAACAGTTGGTGTAACAGCACTTCCTGTATATGATTGGTTTTCAATATTGTCATGTGTTACTACAAGAGATTCTTCAGGATTAATTACACTTCCTTCTGTATAGTTAGTAATTAATGCAGCAAAATAATATAAATAATTATCTTCATTGTTCTTATCAACTATACTAATTGAATAGAACTCATCCTCTTCTTCTTCAAGTTCTTCATCTTCACGTTTTTCAATATCAATATCATATTTAGTAGTATCTACTTTACTATTTATAACATTTCTAATTGCTTCTATTTTTTCTGCATCAGTTTCAGGTTCACCTACAACACCTATTGCTTCAGTTAAACTAACTAAATCTTCAGCAGCAGCATATACTACACCATCTTTTACAATAAATCCATTTCCAATTGCTGATGCAATACCACCCATTCTTCCTGCTAAATTAAATGTATATCCATCTTCATTTGCAATTATTTCATTATAATCAGAATATTTAATAAATGGATTATATGTTTCTTCATCATTTCCTAATAAAGCAATTTGTTCTCCTAGGCTCCTATTAATAAATGAATAATGTTTTTCTTTGAAATTAATCTTTGCAAGTAATGCTTCTGCTTTAGTAATTAATGTATCATCAAATTCAGGTTTTTGATCTTCATATACAATAGTTAATTCAACTTCATCTGTATTACAATTAAAGCCTACTGCACCATAATACATGTCACCACAATATGAAGTATTTTCAGTGTCTCCATTTGGAAGTCTTAAATTATGATAATAATATCCTAAAGACATATATAATGTTGTTAAATCATCAGAAAATCTAAATATTGGTTCAATATTTTCATCCTTTAAATCATTAGCAAATTCTTCATATAATCTATCTTCTAAATATAATGATAAAAAGTTTTCATTTAGATTTGAAACTGCTTTAGCATCAAATGTTGATCTTCCATCTAATAATTCAGTTAAAGTATCAGTTAACATATTTTTAAATGTTCCAACTGTTGGTTTTACACGAACAACAGCACTTTCAAAATATCCTTTTTCTACCATTGCACTTACAATAGTAACTCCTTCACCTACTGGTGTTATTAAACCACTATTATTAACAGTAGCAACTTCAGGATTTGAACTAGTCCATCTTGCTTCTTTAGAATATAATTCATATTCTAATTGATATGGTGTACCAATAGTTAAATCTAATGGTTCATATGAAGAATAATATTCTTTAAAATCAATTCCAAATGGAATTATAGTTACATTATTTTTTTGAACAGCATATGATTTTTCACCAATAACAAATGTAAAATTAAGATTAGCTACTACATCTTCTTCACATTCTTCAGAATTACAAGTACTATCTGAAAGAATGTAATAATCTAACCATGTATCTCCAATTACATCATCTACAAGTGTCCTTTCAGCCATTGATAATGTATCATAATAAGTATATCTTGATTTATTTGCATATAATGTACTTGATTCATCTAATAAATCACTTATTACATCATCTACATCTGCAAATACATAAATTGTTCTACTATATGTTTCATCATTATATTTAAAACTTGCATAAACTGAAAATATTCCTTTTTTTAACACTTTGATTTTATAATCTTTTGTAATTGTTGCATATTCTTCAGATTGATATGAAGTATATAAACTTTTTAATTCAACAGCTGCTTCATGTCCTTCTGCATCAACATATTTGAAATTAACTAATAATGTATCTCCTACACTAGCATCTAATATATCATCACCAATAATACCTATTGCTCTATATGGCACTTCTACATTTCTTTTACCATATGTTGAACCATCTTTTGAATTATATCTATAAAAATCTACTACACATTTTGTTTTAGTACAATATTGCATACTAAGATAGTTTTGATTGTTATCTTCTTCAACTCTATCAGATAAAATACTATAAACTAATGATCTATAATTAAGACTATTAGATGTATACCATGAATTATCATTATCAAGAGTATTAATAACTATTTCTTCTTCTAATACTTCATCTATAAGTTCTTGAACAAATGCAGTACCATTGAATTCAACTTTAAGATAAGTTTTTCTAACTTCAGTACTATCATAATTTCCAAGGCCATATACATAAGCAGTTATACTATTCTCATCTTCATCATATTCTACAGTATAATCTACGTCTTTTTCTAATATTGTATCATTAACTTTTACTGAAATAGTTTTATCTTCATTAACAATTATTTCATCTTCATTAATCATATATGGGTCTATATAAGCACTACCTGTACATGTTGCTTCATCTAAAATGTATCTATCAGCAACTGATTCATCTAATGTAACTGTTAATGTAACAGTTTTTAAACTATTTGAAGCATTTGCATCTTCAAAATTAGCAACAACTGTATAATTATCATTTATTACTAAATCATCTTCATAGTAATCGCCTTCAAATTCTACCCAAGCATTTGCTGCTGTATTACCATCATATTGTTTACTATTAACATGTATTGTTTTAACAGTAATTTCATTCTGTCTTTTAAAAGGATTAGCAACTTTAATAGATACTGAACCAACTAAATCAAATTCACAACTACTAGCAATATAATTTTCTTTAATTCCTGCTTCATAGTTATCTGCTTTAGTACAATTAGCATCTACATAACTTTTACTAATGAACCCAAATGTTTGAGTATGATAATCTTTATCTTTACTTGAATTAAATCCACTCCCAAAGTGTTGAATGCCACTATTATAAAGACAATCTATATAACTAGTTGGATTCTCAGCATTATCAACTATATTTGCATATAAACAATAATTATTATCTTTAGAAAAATTATAATATGCATCATATTCAACTCCACCATCAACTAATTGATAAAATCCTCCTTCCTCTTCTAAATGTGTATGTCCATCATACCCAACAACATACTGATCTGAAATTGTTGGTACAGCATACACGTTAGTCATAAACATCAAGAAACAAACCAAAAACCCTAGAATTAAGAATAATTTCTTTTTCATAAGTTCCTCCTATTACGAGACTATAATATCACAACATTTTTAACATTTCAATACACAATTTTGATACAAAAAAAGAGTTCATTTTTTGAACTCTAATTTCTATAAACATTCTACAAAAGTATCATCTAAGCATCTAACT
>CACZRY010000089.1 GCA_902783745.1 uncultured Erysipelotrichaceae bacterium | reverse complement strand
TGATGAATGTGGATATACTTATACAAAAGTAGATACTGATTCTGTTAAAGCACCTGAAGAAGGCGTAACATATTACAAAATGGATAGTGATGCAGATGACATTACAATTAAGACTGTAAATGGTTTATTTGCAGACAAGGTTAGAATTGTTGGCGATTCTAGAAATGATAACATTAGTGCATTCGTTAAGAAAGTAAGCAATTATAAGAACGTTGAAATTACATACGGCGCATAATAAATAATAAGGAGCTACATCGTAGCTCCTTTAAATTTGGAGATAATATGAAAATTGATTTTAATAAAATGGAAGAAGAAATAAAACCTAATTTCAAAGGTGGAGAAAAAGAATATAGAGTAAAAGATTATACAGATGATCTTAATAAGATTATGCGTGGTAGATTAATCCCAGGCGCGTCTATAGGTCTTCATACTCATGAGACAAATAGTGAAATAATATATATTATTAAAGGCTCAGGAAAAACTATTTGTGATGGAGTTGAATTAAGATTAAATGAAGGTGATTGTACTTACTGTAAAAAAGGACATAACCATACTTTAATTAATGATACAAATGAAGATTTAATTTTCTTTGCTGTAGTTTGTACGCAATAATATGTGAAAATATGAAATTGACCATCAGTCATTGACTGTTGGTCATTTTTTTATTATACTATCATCATAAGGATGTGATAGCATGAAAAGAGAAGATAAAAAAGAGCTAACTAAAAGTAAAATTTTAGAAGCTGCAAACATTCTAATTAAAGAAAAAGGTCTTGAAGGAATATCAGTTAGTGATATTACATCTAAGGCTGGTGTTGCTAAGGGTTCTTTTTATATTTATTTTAAGAAGAAAGAAGATATATTATCTGAAATTGCATGCCAAGGCTTAGAAGAATTATATGAATATATAATTAATGAAGCAGAAACTAAAGATGTTATTCCTTTAGTAAATGAATATATGCATAAATTCATTGAAGGTATTACAGTATATGGTATGCCTATCGCAAGAAGCTGGCTTAAGATTGGAATGGATGACGAAGAAAGATGTTATTACAATGAAAATATGCTAAATAAATTCTTTGATGTATATAAAAGAAGAGGCATAATTAAAGATTTAAATCTAGATAAGCTTGTTGAACAAATTTTATATATATTATTTGGTGATTTAGTATTATGGTGTATGGATGATATGAAAGATCCATATTCTTATATTGATAGTGCTTTAGTCTCATCATTATTAAGAGACTATATGGAGGATTAAGATGAAAAAGGTAATAGAACAACAATTTTTAACAGGTGAACGTGCTTTATATCACGCAAGAGATTTAGAAATAAATGATACTACTTTTGCGGATGGTGAATCACCTTTAAAGGAAAGTAAAAATATAGTATTAAACAATTCAATATTCAAATGGAAATATCCAATGTGGTATTCAGAAAATATAGAAGTTAATGACTCAGTTTTATTAGAAGCTGCAAGGAGTGGTATTTGGTATACCAAAAATATTACATTTAAGGATTCAATGATTGAAGCCCCAAAAACATTTAGAAGAAGCTCTAATATTAAGCTTTTTAATACAAATATGCCCATTGCTGATGAAACATTATGGAATTGTAATGATATTTATTTAGAAAATGTTTCTGCAAAAGGAAATTATTTTGGTATGAATTCTAAAAATATTAAAGTAAAAAACTTTAATCTAAATGGTAATTACTTGTTTGATGGTGGAGAAAACATTGAAATTGATCATGCTTATTTAATATCTAAAGATTCTTTTTGGAATTGTCGTCATGTAGTTGTTAAAAACTCTACAATTATAGGTGAATATATTGGTTGGAATAGCGAAGATGTTACATTTATTAATTGTACAATAGATTCAAACCAAGGATTCTGTTATATGAAAAATTTAAAATTAATTAACTGTAAGCTTTTAAATACAGATTTAGCTTTTGAATTTGTATCTGATATTAATGCGGAAGTAAAATCTGAAATTGATTCTGTTAAAAACCCTATATCTGGTGTAATTAAAGCTAAAAAAATTAAAGAATTAATTTTAGATAAAACTTTAATTGATCCAAATATGACAAGAATTGAGGTTAAAGAAGAATAATGAAATATGATTTTGATAACGTACCTTCTCGCTTCAATATTAATTCATTAAAGTGGGATTGTAAGGATGATGAGCTTCCAATGTGGGTCGCTGATATGGATTTTAGTGTAGCACCTAAAATTAAAGAAGCATTATTAAAAAGAGTTAACGCAGGAACTTTTGGTTATAGTATTTCAAGTGATGAATTTTTTGATTCATTCATTAGATTTAATTTAATAAGACATAATATTAAATATGAAAAAGAAGATATTATTATGTCAATAGGGGCAGTACCTGCAATTTCATCTATGGTAAGAAAAATAACAACACCTGCAGAAAAGGTAGTATTATTAACTCCTGTATATAATATTTTCTTTAATAGTATTTATAATAATGGTAGATATATATTAGAATCTAATTTATTATATAACCCAAAAACTCAAGAATATAGTATTGATTTTTCTGATTTAGAAATCAAATTAAGTGATCCTCAAACATCACTTTTAATTCTTTGTAATCCGCATAACCCAATTGGTAAGATTTGGAGTGAAGAAGAGCTTTTAAAAATCTTAGAATTAACAAGAAAATATAATGTTAAAATTATCTCAGATGAATTACATTGTGATATTGTAACTCCAGGCTTAGAATATACTCCTATTCAAAAGCTTACAAATAATAATGATAATGTAATATCAATATTATCTGCATCTAAATGCTTTAACCTTGCAGGATTACAGGCAGCATATGTTATATGTAAGAATAAAGAATTAAACTGGAAAATAAAAAGAGGTCTTAATACTGATGAGGTTGCAGAAGGTAATGCATTTTATAATGACGCATTTATTGCTGCCTTTGATTCAATTGATTGGTTAGATGAGATGAATGCGTATGTTACAATTAATAAAAGATATGCATATGAATTTTTATCTAAAATAAAAGGAGTAAAGCCTATTAAAGGAGATGCAACATATCTTTTATGGGTTGATATAAAAGATATAACAAATGATTCAAAGAAATTTGTTGAATTCTTAAGAGAAAAAACAGGTCTTATTATTACAGAAGGAATAGAATATGGCAATAGTGGAGAAGGATTTGTAAGAATAAATCTTGCAACATCCATATCTAATGTAATAGATGGACTTAATAGATTTAAAACAGGTGTAAAGCTTTATAAATAATACAAAAGAGATGGATTAAATCATATCCATCTCTTTTATCTCTCCACACTTTAAATCATTAAGCTCATATTTACCAATTTTAATTCTAAATAAATCTATAACTTTATTTCCATTTAGCTTAGTTATATTTCTTATTTGATGATATACACCCTCACTTAATATAAGCTTAAGCTTTCTTGTAGATATTACTTCATATTTAATAGGTGTAGTTTTCCTTCCTCTTATTATATATTCTTTATCAAATCCAGCTAAGAATTCTTTAGTAATATCTTTTTCAAATTCAACAATATATGTTTTTTTAATATCATTTGATGTTTGAATATAATTTATAAAATCACCATCATTAGATAATATCATTAATCCATAAGAATCTTTATCTAATCTTCCTGCAACCATTAATTTTAAATCAATATTAATATTGTTAATATAACTTTCTTTTTTAGAAGAAATGGTTGATTCTATACCTTTTGGCTTAAAATATAAAAAATACCTAAATTTAGGCCTTTTAATGATATTACCATTACATTTAACTATATCAGTATCATTAATATATGTAGTTAATGGTACTATTTTATCATTTACTGTTATTAAATTATTATTAAATAGATTAATACATTCACTTTTAGTATATCCATTTAGTTT
Source organism: uncultured Erysipelotrichaceae bacterium (assembly GCA_902783745.1). Classification (GTDB taxonomy): domain Bacteria; phylum Bacillota_I; class Bacilli_A; order Acholeplasmatales; family Anaeroplasmataceae; genus Anaeroplasma. Next base: position 14,928 of record CACZRY010000089.1, on the reverse strand, counting down.
AATTAATTTATATAGTCTCAAAATATCACCATATATATTTTAGCATAATATATCATTTGACAAATACCCTATGGGGGTATATAATTTGTGTTAGAAAGAAGTGATAATATGGAATGCGAAAATTGCTTAGAAAAGAAGACTATAAGAAGCGATGATGATAAAAAGAAGCTTATTTCAAGAATTAATAGAATTAAAGGACAAATGGATGGAATAGGCAAAATGATTAATGATGATAGATATTGTGGTGATATTTTGATTCAGCTTGCAGCAATATCTTCATCAGTAAAATCATTATCATCTTTAATTTTTGAAAGACACATGCATTCATGTGTTGCAAAAAGTATTAAGGAAGGAGATACATCTACAATAGATGAAATTGTAGAATTATTTAAAAAATTCTCATGATAAAAGAAAAATATAATGTTTTAGGTATGACATGTGCAGCATGCCAAGCACATGTTACTAAGGCAGTATCTAAGATTGATGGAGTTAAGGAATGTAATGTTAATCTTTTAACAAATACTATGGAAGTAGAATATGATAAAGATAAAGTTACAGAAGATATTATTAATAAGGCAGTATCTGATGCAGGATATAGCTCAAGTAGGTTTGGTTCTAAAAAAGAAGATAGCAAATATAATCTAAGAGATACCCTAGAAGATCATGAAACTAAAAAGATTTTAAAAAGATTAATAATATCATTTATTTTTTTAATTCCTTTATTTTATCTTTCAATGGGATATATGCTAAATTGGCCAATAGGTGAATTAAAAAATAACTCAATAGCTCTAGCATTAATATTATTAATATTATCAACAATTATAATGTATATTAATAAGGTGTTTTATATTAATGGCTTTAAAGCTTTAATACATTTATCACCAAATATGGATACACTTGTTGCGTTAGGTAGCATGGTTGCATATATATATTCAATTGTTGTGATGTTTATAATGTCATATTATGCAACTATAGGAATGGATATGGATTTGTTAATGAAATATTCAATGAATCTAACATTTGAAACTGCAGGTATGGTACCTACATTAATTACTATTGGTAAATGCTTAGAATCATATTCTAAGGGTAAAACTACTAATGCATTAAAGGCATTGATGGATTTATCACCAAAAGAAGCAATAATTATAAAGGATGGAAAAGAAGTTTTAATAAACGCTAAGGATGTTTTAGTAGATGATATATTTATTGTAAAACCAGGTATGCAAATACCTGTAGATGGAATTGTTATTGATGGTATTTCATCTATTGATGAAGCAATGCTTACAGGAGAATCTATTCCTGTAGATAAAAAGAAGGATAGCTTTTTATATGCAGGTACATTTAATAAGAATGGTACATTAAAATGTAAGGCATTACATGTAGGAGAAGATACATCATTAAATCAAATAATAAAGATGGTATATGATGCAAACGCGACAAAAGCTCCTATTTCAAAAATTGCAGATAAGGTATCAGGTATTTTTGTACCAGTTGTAATTACTATTTCTTTAATTGTATTTATATTATGGATGACATTAGGATTTAATTATTCTAAATCATTAAATGAATTACCAATTACTTATGCATTAGAAAGAGCAATATCAGTACTTGTTATATCATGCCCTTGTGCTTTAGGTCTTGCAACACCTGTTGCAATAATGGTTGCATCAGGTAAGGGTGCAAAATCAGGTATTTTATTTAAAAATGCAATATCACTTGAAGGATCAGGTAAAGCTAAAATAGTAGTACTTGATAAGACAGGTACAATTACAAAAGGTGAAGCACAGGTTACTGATGTAATAGAATATGGAATTAGTAAGGATGAATTTTTAAAGCTTGCTGCATCAATTGAGGCTAATTCAGGGCACCATCTTGCTTTAGCAATATCTAATTATTGTAAAGATATTTCAGAGTTATATGAGGTTTTAGATTTTAGCAATTTAGAAGGTATGGGTGTTAAAGGTATCATAAATGATAAAGAAATATTTGCCATAAATTATAAAACTGCATCTAATATAATAGATACAAGTATTATAAAAGATAAGGTAGAAGAATTATCGCAAATGGGTAAGACACCTATGGTATTTATTTATGATAATAAGATAATTGGTATTATTGCAGTATCTGATGTTATAAAAGAAGATTCAATAGATGCAATATCTGAATTTTATAAATTAGGTATTACACCAATTATGCTAACAGGTGATAATAGTATTACTGCAAAATATATCGCAGATAAGGTAGGTATTAAATATTTTATTTCAGATGTTTTACCAAAAGGTAAAAAAGATGTAATTAAAGAGCTTAAAAAATATGGTAATGTTATTATGATAGGTGATGGTATTAATGATGCAGTTGCACTTGCAGAAGCAAATATTGGTATCGCAATAGGAAAAGGAAGCGATATTGCAATAGATCAAGCATCAATAGTACTTGTAAAATCAAGTCTTAGGGATGCCGCATCAGCAATAAGATTATCAAAATATACATTATTAAATATTAAAGAAAACTTATTCTGGGCATTCTTTTATAACTTAATTATGATACCTATTGCCGCTGGCGCATTTAGTATGACAAATATAGAATTCTTAGCTAAAATGAAACCATGGTATGGTGCTTTAGCTATGTCATTATCATCATTTTTTGTAGTAATGAATTCATTAAGAATTAATTTATTTAATCCATATAAAAATAGAAGTAATAAAAAGAACTATATAATAAATGATGAAATATTTAATAATATAAATAAAAATATAGAAGAATATAAGAATGTAATAGAAATAAATAAATTTAAAAAAGAAGAATATAATGCTATAATCGATATAGAAGGTATGATGTGTGAGATGTGCGTTAAGCATGTTAAGGATGCATTAGAATCAATTAATGGTATTTCAAATGTTAATGTTTCATTAGATGATAATAACGCTAAAGTTTTAATAGATAATGTATCAGATGATGAAATTATTAACGTAATTGAAAAAGAAGATTATAAAGTAGTAAATATAAAAAGGAGACAATAATATGACAACAACTACAGTATTAAACGTAAATGGAATGAAGTGCATGCACTGTAAGAAGAGAGTAGAAGATGCATGTATGGGTGTAAAAGGAGTATTAAACGCTTCTGCATCACTTGAAGGAAAAACAGTTACAATTGATCACAATGATGCATCAATTGAAGAAATTAAGAAGGCTATTATTAAAGCTGGTTATGATGCATAATAATTAAATTAGATGGCACAGCCATCTTTTTTAATTTATAATGAAATTTTCAATTATTTTATATTGAAAAAAGATTTAAAAAATCTTAAAATTATATTGTTTGTTTTGGGAGCTTTTTGGAGGTTTTTAAATGTTTGATTTATTTAGAAGTTTAGCTGCAGGAGAACCAACTACTACAACTGAAGAAATAGTAACTACATCAGGGGCTATTGCAGATAATACATTAAAACAATTTTCATGGGCAGATATATGGACTGAAATTGTTAAATGGGCAACTACAACAGGAATTAAAATATTAATTTCTTTAATAGTTTTAATTGTTTGCTTTAAGATTATAAATGTCGTTTGTAAGAAGATAACAAAGAGATTAAATAATAAAAAGGCTGATGCAACTTTATCTAAGGTTTTAGTGTCATTTACAAGAATTGTATTAAAGATATTAGTTGTTGTTTGCATTATAGGATATTTAGGATTTGAGCTTTCTGCAATATCTGCAGTTATTGCATCAATAGGTGTAGGCTTGTCACTTGCCCTACAAGGTACATTATCAAATTTCGCAGCTGGTGTTATCATCGTTGTTATGAGACCATTTAAGCTTGGTGATTATATTACATCAAATGGTGAAAGTGGTACAGTTGAAGATATTAAATTATACTATACAACAATTGTTACAGTAGATAATAGAGTTGTATATATACCTAATAATACTTTAGCAAATAATGTAATAGTAAACGTATCAGTAAAGGATTTAAGAAGATGCGATCTTGTTGTATCAGTATCATACGATACTAACCTAGAATTTGCTAAAAACATTATTAAGCAAGTATGTAACTCAACAGAATTAGTATTAAGACAACCACAAGAACCATTTGTTGAAGTTAAAACATATGAATCATCAAGCGTTGATTTCACAGTAAGATGCTGGTGTAATAGAGTAGATTATTGGAATCTTTATTTCTATTTAGTAAAAGAAATTAAGAATGCATTAGATGAAAATGGTATTGAAATTCCATATAATCAGCTTGATGTACATGTTAAAAAAGATTAAAAAGAAGGAAATTTTTTCCTTCTTTTTAACTTACATAAAATTTAAATTTATGATAGAATACTAATAGTATCATAGCTATAAAAAGCTTGTATACAAGAGAGGTAGCTATGAATTCATTTACAGAAGAAGATATAATAAAATTAAGAACATTATTAAAAAATAGAATGGATACTAATCCAAATATTACAATTAAAATAAGTCAAAAAAGACACCAAGTAATTAACGCAAAATCAATTATTACAGGTGTTTATGAAAGATTTATAACAATATCTAGTATAGTTAATGGATATAATGAATCTTTTACTATTAATTTAAAAGATATTATAATGGGTCAATTTATAATAAATGAAATATCTATATAATTAATTAAAAAATGGGTTTTCCCATTTTTTTTATTATAATAAAAGTGTATAATTATAAAGTACATTAATAATAAATTATGAAATTAAAAAATGAAATAGATAAGGTACTAAAAATACTTAAAATAAATAAGCCTAAATTTATTAAAAATAAATATATGGCTTTTTCATATGTACCTAAAATAGATACAATATTTTATTATGATTATGAATATAATAAAACATTATTTTTAATTATTCATGAGCTAAGACACAAATACCAATATGTATATAATAAAAATATATTTACATATAATAAATATTATTATAATTCAGTAAGTGAGCTTGATGCATATTTCTTTTCTTATTATGTAATAAGAAATATATTTAATATTAATTATGAATTATCATTTCCACTTAATGATATATTAAGAGAATATATAAATGAATGCTTTATAAAGGATATGGTCTAATGGAAAAATTTATTTATGATTTAATAAACGGAATAGGTGTAGTATTAGAAGAAAATGATAATTTTATTACCGTATTATTTTCTAATGGAGAAAAAATCCAACAAAGATTTGATCCTGATGCATTCATTGATGATAATGTAGTAGATAATATTATAAATTCTAAGTTTGAAGAAATTTATAACCTATCTTCATTAAGAAAGGGAGAAGAGTATGCATTAGCTGGTAATGTTAGAAATTACTCAATATTAGGCAAAAGTATATCATCATCTGTTGTATCTAATAATATGAATAATGTTTATCAACAAACTATTACATTTACAAAAAATAATATAAGAGCGGTTTGTGATTGCCCTGTTGGTGTAAGGTGTAAGCATACCGCATCAGTATTATATAAAATACAAGATGATTTAAAATATTTATTATCTTATGATGATAATAATAATTTTGATACATTATATACTTATACAATGGATTTAATTAGAAGTAGCATTAGTGATGATTATGAAAAATATTATAATTTATATCAAAAAATAGATTTTAATGATAAAAAGAAATTAGGTGAATATATAGATTTCTTATTACAACAAAGAAATACAACTATTCGTAAAATGATTTTAAGGATGGTATTTTTTAACGAAAAGGCTAAGCTATATACACCAGGTAAAAATTATTCATATGTAGTAAATGATTTAAGAAAAGAGATTGATGCAATTAAATATCAGCTTTCTTTTTCACGTAATATATATTCATATGATTTTGATATATTAGATATTTTCTTTTGGTGTTTATCTTTAAATGATTATGAAATATTAATCCGTTTTTTATATTTATTTAAAATTAATAACTTTAAAAATATTTTTAAATTCTTAATAAATCATTATAAATTCTCATATGTTGATATTGAAAATTATTTTGAATATATTAATAATTATTTTAATCCAAAGGATTTTATAGATTTAACAGAAGAATTTATGAATAAAATAGATAAGAACTATTTAAATGATTTCAAAAAGAAATATCCTAAATTCTTTAGATTAACTAGAGATGAAATCATGTCAAATAGTCCTGATGAAGCTTTAGAATTAATTAATAATAGCTTAAGTGATTATGAAAAGATAATGATATTATCAAGTGAATCAGATTATTTTTATAATAATTCTAAAAAGAAATTTATTGCGTTATTATTTAATTTATATTTAGAAACTCATAATAAGCTTATTATAAATATATTAGAAAAATATAATGATCTTAATATTATAATCATGTTATTACAATCAAATATTAATAACATAGATTTAGATTATATAAATATGGATATATTTAATAAAAATTTTGAAATATCTATTAGTAATAAAAAAATCAGAATAGATTATAAATTATTATTAGATAATGAATTAATTATATCTGCATATAGAATAAATGATTCTATTTATTTTATAAATGATAATCCATATATAAAAAATACATCATCTAATTTCTTTAAATATTTTATAAAGAATATAGAAGACTTATATGATTTTAAAGAAGAATTAAAAAAGAATAATGAACTATTAATGCTAACTATAAATAAAGAGAAATATGATGCATATAATCTCGCAATAAAAGAATTAGAAAATAAAATTGATAAAAAGATTTTATCTACTAATGAAAAAATCCATATTAAACCTTTAATTGGTATTGTTAAAGTATTAAATAGATATAATACTTCACTAGAATTAAGAGTAGGTACTTTTGATAAATTTTATATTGTTAAATCTATACCTGATTTTTTAAATAATGTTGAGAATGAAAAGAATTATAAATATGGAGTGAAACTTGAATTTAATCATACGATTTCTAATTTTGATTTTGTTTCACAACAATTATTAGATTTACTATTAACTATGTTTTATTATGCAGGTAATCTAAGAAGTATACCTATTACTAACGCATTAGCTTCTAAAATAATTGATTTATACAAGAATTATTCTATATTAATAGAATATAAGGATTCTTTTGGTAGTGGGATAGAAAAAGAATATAATGTATTAGATGATATTGATGATATTAAGCTTAATATAGATGATAATATGCATCTTAATTCAAGTATTAATAAGGATAATTCATTAAAGCTTCATAATAATATTTATTATTTAGAAGGAAATAATATTAAAAAGATTAATTTAGGAAGAGATGATTTAGCTTTAGTTGATTTTGGTATTAATAATAATGGTATGGATTTATCTATTATTAAGGATAAATTCTCAGAAGAGGTATTAAAAAGATATAGTGATAAAATAGATATTTCATCAAATGTTAAAAATAATTTTAAAATATCTATTTTAAGAATAGATGCAAGATTTGATTTAACTAAGGATTATGTATTAATTGTTAAATTGCAATTATTTAAAGATGATAAGGAAATATATGATTTATCATCTATATCATCTGTTGATAGAGTTAAGGTTTCTACATTATTAGAATATTTAATGTCATTAGGATTTACACCAAATAGAGATGGTATTAATTCATTTGAATTATTAATTAATGATGGTGAATTAGTTACAGGATTCTTAAAAATGGATTTTAAGCATTTAAAGGAATTATGTAATGTTTATTTATCAGAAGATATTCAAAATAAAAAGCTTATGAATATTTCTAATTTATCTATAAATGTTAAATACGAAAATAGCTGTTTTGAAGCATTTATGGAAGAAAGTGAATATGATAAAGAAGAGCTTTATTTGATTTTAAAGGCAATAAGACAAAAGAAAAAATATGTTTTATTAAGTGATGATAAAATAATAGATTTAGATAATAGTGATGCAAGTGATTTATATCAAAATATTTCTGATTTAGGTATTGATATTAATGATTGTTACAAGAGTGTTACAATACCTGTTTATAAGGCACTTGAGGCTTATGCGTTAAGTAATAATATTAATCTTGATGATTATATAAAAGAAATACATTCTGATATTGTATCATTTAAGGATAAGAATATAGAATTACCAAACATTAACGCAAACCTAAGAAAATACCAAGTTGAAGGCTTTAATTTTATGCATATCCTAAAAAGTCATCATTTATCAGGTATATTAGCTGATGATATGGGTCTTGGTAAGACTTTAGAGGTTATTACATTATTTGCAAGTGATGATACACCAATGCCATCTATTGTAATATGTCCTAAGACTTTAATATTTAACTGGATATCTGAGATATTAAAATTCACAAATAATATGAAAGCAATTCCTATTCTTGGTAGTAAAAAGGAAAGAATTAAAATTATAGATGATATTAAATCTAATGAGAAGGTTATTTATATAACATCTTATGATTCATTAAGATTAGATATTGAATTATATAAATCTAAGAAATTTAATTATATTATTATAGATGAAGCACAATATATTAAAAATGTATTTGCCCAAAAATCAAGATCAGTAAAAGAGCTTGATGGTAATTATAGATTTGCCTTAACAGGTACACCTATAGAAAATAATATAGGTGACCTATGGAGTATATTTGATTTCTTAATGCCTGGATATTTTCCTGAATTAACTAAATTTATGGCAAGATACCAAAATAATATGGATGCGTTAAGAAAGGCAGTATCACCATTCATTTTAAGACGTCGTAAGAAGGATGTATTAAATGATTTACCTGATAAAATAGAAACTATTATATCAGTTCCTATGTTAGATTCTCAAAAGAGATGTTATGACGCATATAAGCTTGAAGCACAAGAAGCATTAGATAATGGTGGTGGAGTTATGGATTTATTACCATTATTGACTAGATTAAGACAAATCTGTATATCACCAGAATTATTTACAACGAATTTCCCAAGTGATTCAGGTAAGCTTGATATGTTATATGACATGATTAAAGAAAAAATTAATGATGGTCATAAGATATTAATTTTTTCAAGTTTTGTTGAAGGATTAAAGGTAATCCAAAAATATTTAGATGATAATTTGATAATGTATCATATGTTAACAGGTAAAACAGATATTTATAATAGAAAGAAATATGTAGATGAATTTAATTCTATAAATGATTATAAAGTATTCTTGATTTCACTTAAGGCAGGAGGTACAGGATTAAATTTAACATCTGCAGATACTGTAATACATTTAGACCCATGGTGGAATTTATCTTTAGAAAATCAAGCAACAGATAGAGCCTATAGAATAGGACAGGAGCGTACTGTAAATGTTTATAAGCTTGTTTGTGAAAATTCAATAGAAGAAAGGATAATTGAGCTTCAAAATTTAAAACGTGATGTAATTGATAAGGTAATAAGTGATGATGATTCATCTATTACATCATTTAGCTTAGATGATATGAGGTTCATATTAAGATAGTATGGATTTTAGTGAAAAGCTTAATTCTTATTATAAGAATATAGAAGAATTAGATAAGATACATGATGAATACGAAAAAGCTTTAGATAGTGATAATTATTTAGTAAAGCTATCTAAAACTTTAGCTGATTCATGTAATCAATTTATTAAATTTATAGATATTATGGATGATAAGGAATTATATTTAGATTCTTTAATTGATTTTTCCCTAAAAAGTATAGATATATATAAATCTTTACCATTAGAAACATTACTTGAAAAAAGTGTTTTTAAAAGAAAAAAGAAGATGAAGCTATCTTATCAAGAAAATAAAGAAAAAATTGATATTGTACTTGATCAAATGGATGTAATTTCTAATTTAATAGATAAAGCAGTAGAAAAAATAAAGTAAAGGCTTAGGCTTTTACTTTATTTTTGTTATAGTTTAATGCTATAATATGAGTATAGTTTTTATAAGGGAGTGATTTTATGACTTTGCAGCAAATTAAATATGTAATTACAGTTGCAGAAGAAGGCTCTATTTCTAAGGCAGCACAAAAGCTTTTTATAACACAGCCTTCACTAACTAATCAAATTAAAGAATTAGAAAATGAATTTAATATTAAGATATTTAATAGAACTAATAAAGGTATCATAGTATCTCAGGATGGAGAAGCTTTTTTAGGATACGCAAGACAGATTCTTAATAGTGAAGAAATGTTATATGAAAGATATAAGAATAAGAAATCTAAAATTTTATTCTCATTATCAACACAGCACTATAGCTTTGCGGTAAACGCATTAATAGATTTAATTAAGAAATATGGAAATGATTATTATGATTTTTCAATAAGGGAAACAGAAACACATGAAATTATTGATGATGTTTCTAAATTAAAATCTGAGGTTGGTATTTTATATATAAATGATTATAACCGTGGTGTAATGTTAAAGCTTATAGAAGAAGCAAATCTAGACTATAAGGTTTTATTTCGTGCAACACCACATATATTCACATCAGTATCTAATCCTTTAGCACTACGTGATAAAGTAACTTTAAAGGATTTAGAACCTTATCCATATTTATCTTTTGAACAAGGAGATAATAATTCATTTTATTTTTCAGAAGAAATATTATCTTATGTAAGAAAGAATAAGAATATAAAGGTACGTGATCGTGCAACCTTATTTAATATGGTACAAGGATTAAATGGCTATACTATTTCATCTGGTGTATTAGATCAAAGCTTAAATAGTGGTATTATATCTATTCCTTTAGATGTTAATGATTATATGGATATTATTGTTATTACTCATAAGAATATAATATTATCAGAAATGGCTTTAGATTATATAGATATTCTAAAAAAATATATAAAGTAGATATAGTTTTTAACTATAGCAAACAATATGCAAAACATATTTTAAAACTATAACTAAAGGTAATATAATTAAATTATATATTTTTAATGATAAAAAGGTGATTTAGTTTATGAAGATAAGTGAAATTATAAAGAATAAAAGAACATTATCATTTGAGGTGTTTCCACCAAAAAAATATGATGAAGAAATAGATAAGCTTTTTACAACAATAAAAGAATTAAAAAGCTTTAATCCAGATTTTATATCTGTTACTTATGGTGCAGGTGGTACTAATAGAAAAAGTAATGCTGAAATTGCAGGATTTTTAAAGAAATTAGGTATTGAGCCTTTAGCACACATTACAGGTGGTCCATCAACACATAAAGAAATTGATGAAATAATCGTAAATTTAAAGAAGCAAGATGTTGAAAACATTTTATGCTTAAGAGGAGATAAGCCACTTGATTTTAATGATGAATATTGTAAGGAATTTAAGAATGCGACAGATTTAATCTCATATTTAAATGATAGAGATTTAGATATTGCTGCAGCATGTTATCCTGAAGGACACAAGGAAGCAGATTCATTATATGCAGATTTAAAATATATGAAGATGAAAGAGGATTTAGGTGCTAAATTCTTTGTAACACAAATTTTTTATGATAATGAATATTATTATAGATTAGTAAGTGAGGCAAGAAAGATTGGTATTAAGTCTCCTATAATACCTGGTATTATGCCATTACTTAATCCAAAGAGTATTAAAAGAACACAAGAAATGTGTGGTTCAACAATTCCCCTAGGTTTTAGAAATCAATTAGAATTCTTTAAGGATGAGCCTTCTTTATTTAGAGAGGTTGGCTTAAATTATGCGGTTGCGCAAATCCAGGATTTAATTGCAAAAGGAGCTCCTGGTGTACATATTTATGTTATGAATAATGCACAAACTGCAAAAGAGATTTATCAAAGATTAGAAAATGTGTTTAAAAAATTATTCTAATTTAAAAGAAAATTGTTATCTTTATTTAGGATATAGGAAGGGTGTACATGATTTAAGAATTGATTCTTTAATTGATAAGGCACTAGATGAAATTAAAGTTCTTTCTCAATTTAAATATGAATATCAAAGATTTAGTGAATTTATACCTATCTTAAATAAAGAACCATATATAAAGTTTTTATCTTCATCAACTGAATATATAATTGGCGCAATGACATTAGGATATAATGTTGAAAGAAGAATAAAGATGTTATCTAAAATTGATATGGAATATATGGTTGTATTTGATGCATGTGCATCAGCTTATTTAGAATTCTTAAGTGATAATTTCGAACATACTATTTATGATAATCCTACTTATCGCTTTTGCCCAGGATATGGTGGTTCTAAGGCAGAGGATTTAAAAGAGATTGCAAAAATAATTGAACCTGAAAAAATAGGTATTGTGCTTTTAGATTCTAATATAATGCTCCCACAAAAAAGCATGATTGGAATAGTTGGTAATAAATTTAGGGAAAAGAAAAGCTGTAATGGATGTATAAATATTAAAGATTGTAAATATAGAAAGAAGGGAATATTATGCTACAACTAGATAAGAATATTCTTATTTTTGATGGTGGTATGGGTTCTGAGCTTGAGGCAAGAGGCCTTGATATGAATAAGGGTGCTGATTTAAATATTGAAGCAAAAGAAGATATCAAAGCAATTCATAAGGCTTATAGTTCTGCGGATTTTATAACTACTAATACATTTGGTGTTAATAGATTAAAATATCATGGAAAATATAGCCTAAAAGAAGTAATTGATGCCGCAATAGATAATGCTTTAGCTGCAGGAAAGAATGTTATGTTTGATATTGGTCCTACAGGTCAAATGTTAAAGCCTATTGGTATGTTAACATTTGATGAGGCATATGAAGCATTTAAGGAAGTTGTATTATTATCAAGAGATAAGGTTGATGGATATATTCTTGAGACATTTTCAGATTTATATGAGATAAAGGCTGCAATACTTGCGGTAAAGGAAAACACAGATAAGCCTTGTTTTGCGACAATGACTTTTGATAAAACAGGAAGAACTTTAACAGGTTCTACACCTGAAATTGTTGTAAATACATTAGAAGGTTTAGGTGTTGATGCGTTAGGATGTAACTGTGGACTTGGTCCTGATGCATTAGGTGATGTTATCATACGTATGATTAATTGTAGTCATAAGCCAATATTAATTCAACCTAATAGAGATTTACCTCAAATTAAGAATGGTAAAACTTATTATGCAATGGAAAAAGAAGAATTCTTCCGTCAAATGGGAAGATATGTAAATGAAGGTGTTTCTATTGTTGGTGGATGCTGTGGTACAACACCTGAATTTATTGATTTATTAGCTAAATATAGAACAAATACTATTAATAAGAAAAATAATCCATATAAGACATTAGTTAATTCATCAACTGAATTAGTTGAAATTGATGGCGTTGTTTGTTGTGGTGAAAGATTAAACCCAACAGGTAAAAAGAAGCTTAAGGAAATGATTATTAATGGTAATTTCGATTATTTAGTTGAAGAAGCAATAAAGCAAGTTGATAATGGCGCAAAGGTTTTAGATTTAAACTTAGGTGTACCTAAGACTGATGAGGTTACAAACATGAAAAATGTTGTACCAAAGATTCAGGAATATTGCCAAGCTCCATTACAAATTGATTCATCAAATAAAGAAGCATTAGAGATGGGATGTAGATATTATAATGGTATTCCTATTATTAACTCTGTTAATGGTGAGGAAGCTGTTATGGATAGAGTATTCCCTATTGCAAAAAAATATGGTGCTTGTGTAGTTGGTCTTGCTCTTGATGAGCATGGTGTACCAAAAACTGCAGAAGAAAGATTTGAAATTGCAAAAAGAATTATTAAAAGAGCAAGCGAATATGGTATTCCAAAGGAAAGAATTATTATTGATACATTAGTACTTACTGCATCAAGTGAACAGCCTTTAGTACAAGAAACCTTAAAAGGTTTAACTCTTGTAAGAAGCTTAGGTGTTAAAACATGTCTTGGTGTTTCAAATGTTTCATTTGGATTACCAAATAGAGGAATGCTTAATAAGAATTTCTTAGCTATGGCTATATTTGCTGGATTAAATATGCCTATTATGAATCCAAGTGATAATGAAATGATGGGTACTATTGATGCAACAAATGTATTATTAAATCGTGATGAAGGTTCAATGACATATATTAATAAATATAATAACGTTGTTATTCAAAACACCTTTGTATCAAACGGCCCAAAAGAAGAAAAACAACACATTGGTGAATTAACGTTATTTGACGCAGTATGTCGTGGATTAAAAAATGAGATAAAGAATCTTACACTAAAAGAATTAGAATCGCATGATGCAATGTATGTTATTAATGATATTTTAATTAAGGCTTTAGGAAAAGTTGGAGATGACTATTCTAAGGGTACGTTATATCTACCACAGCTTATTGCATCTGCTGAGGCTGCAAAATTAGCATTTAGTGTAATATCAGAAAAATTTCCAAAGGATCAATCAAAATCTAAAGGCGATATAGTTATGTGCACTGTAAAAGGCGATGTACATGATATCGGTAAAAACATTTGTAAGGTTGTATTAGAATCATATGGCTATAATGTTATTGATTTAGGTAAGGATACACCTATAGAAGCTGTTTTAGATGCATATAATAAATATCATCCTATAGTTATAGGATTATCCGCTTTAATGACAACAACAGTAATTGAAATGGAAAATACTATAAAAGCTTTAAGAGAAATAGGATGTAAGGCAAAGATATTTGTTGGCGGTGCTGTTGTAACAAAGGATATCGCAAAAGAAATCAATGCTGATTATTATAGTGATGATGCCTTAGAGCTTGTTACTATGATTGAGGATTTGATTGAAAAAGGAATTATTAAGAAGTATTAAAAGGAAGAAAAGAGAATTATTATGAAAAAGAAAATTATTTTATTTGCTTTAGCTGGAAGTGTATTAGCTTTAGCTTCTTGTACTAAGAGTGGTACAACAACATCAGGTTCAAATGATGTAACAACAACTAAAACATCAGATGTAACAACTTCATCAAATGTAGTTGATACAACAACATTAACTGAAACAACTAGTGTTACAACTACAGAAG
>CACZRY010000088.1 GCA_902783745.1 uncultured Erysipelotrichaceae bacterium | reverse complement strand
TTTTAAGCTATTTAATAAAAATATATGATTTATCTTATCTATTTTAGTAACACTAAAATATTTAGAAATTCCTTTTGATTCTAGATATTCATTATATGAAAAATCTTCTTCATAAGCTTTAGTATTATCTATATTAGTACCACTTATATCAACTATATCTCCTATTTCATAAGTATTTCCTTTAAGATAGCATCTAATATATATACCATTTGAATACATATCAAATGTATTATCATTTACTACATCTGTAATAATACCTTTAAATGATGTTTTATATTGGTTAATATATTTAAATGTATTTTTTAAAGAAATTAAAAATGTAAATAATAAAACTGATAACATTACAGGGAATAAAAGCTTTGTTTTCTTAAATAAATATATTAAATAAATCAAAAGAAATATGAAGAAAAAATAGTATCTAAAGCCTAATATTAGTAATAATATTGGAATCAAAAATAGGTGTAGGTCATTACAAAATGGCTTGTCTTTTAATATGTTCAATAATTTCATCTGAAACACCTAAAAGGGATTTTAATTCATCAAATGTAGATATATAGTTTAATTCTCTATAAGATATTATTAGATTCGCTCTTGCTTCACCTATTCCATATATTGTTTTTAATAAATCCTTATCTGCAGTATTAATACAAATTAGATTAGGATCTACTGTTGTTGTAATAATTTCATCATCTAAAACTTCCTTATAGCTAGATTCAAATACTATTGTAGTATCACTAAAATATCTTTTAGATAGAGTTGTATCTATAATTGTATATTTTGTTCTATATGATGAATATACAATATCTGATATTTCTCTATAAGAAATACCTATATTAAAATCTAGGGTAATATTATTAGTATAAGAGCCTATATTGATATCAGAATCTATTGGTACATTTAATTCTCCCATCAATTTAATAGATATAGTATTTGATGTAGATGAAGTTTGGCTTGTAGTTTCTTCTACTTTTGAGTTATTATTAGATGATGATGATAGAATTGATGGTATTACTGCAAGTATTATTGTTACAATTATTATTACAGTTACAATTATAATTTCTTTTTTTCTTGTCATAAAAAAACACCTCTCATATAAATAAGAGATGATTTTTTATGATTTATTTTCTTTTTTCTAAATAATTTTCAAAAACAATATTACCATCTATTGACTTACATACAATATGATTATCAATCCATGTAATATAGTTTTTAGTTGAGTTTTCCTTAGGAATTGTAATAGAACCTGGATTTAGCCATAATGTATTAGAGTTATCATAGTGATTATCTGGTATATGAGTATGACCATATAATATAACATCAGGATTTCCTTTATATAAATCTCTTTTATGACCATGTTCTAAATGGCAATTAAATCCATTTATATTTAAATCAATAGATTCTTCTACTTTAAAATCTAATACCATTTCATCTACTTCTGCGTCACAGTTTCCTCTAACCCATATTATTTTATCTTTAATACTATTTAATAATTTAATAACTTGTTTAGGGTTATAGTCACTAGGTATATCATTTCTTGGGCCATGATATAGGATATCGCCTAAGCATAAAAGGTAATCGTATTTACCATTTATAAACTCGTTTACTATGAAATTAGTACCACAAAGACCACCATGTATATCTGTTACAATTAAATATTTCATTATTCTTTTATTACCTCACAAATTTTAATAAAACGCTCTAATATTTGATCTAATTCTAGGTCAGTAAAATTCTTAAAAATAGGTTCAGTGTAATCTCTTATATCAAGTTCAAGATCATGTATAAAATCGTTACTTTTTTTAGTTAGTGAAACATATGTTATTCTTGCATCATCAACACTTCTTTTCTTTTCAATAAATCCTTTTGATTCTAATCTTTTAATTAGTGGAGATATTGAATTAGTTGATTTTTGTAATCTTTGACATATATCTGTTATTTTTGAGTTTGGATTGGAATTTAAATCAAATATTATCCTTAATTGAATAGGAGATATACCATATGGTATAGCAAGCTCATCTCTTATTTTCATAATATATCTTGATAATTTATCAATTATATTTACCGCAATAACTTCTTTTGTTGCCCTATCCATAAGTCCACCTCCAAATTGATTTTATTATAACAAATAATTTTTTAAAAAAATACCCCTTTAACTAGAATTTTAAGTACAAAAAAGACGATATAGAAATTCTATATCGCCTTGATTTTATTTATTAAGCCTTGTACTTAGGATCGTTAGCTAAATCCATGTAATGGTTGTATCTCTTTTGAGCATCCTTGATATTTAAATCAAGTAATTCTTCAGCCTTACCTGGGTTAACCTTAGTTAATTGTACATAACGACCTTCGTTCATTAAGAAGTCATTGTACTTAGACCAGTCAGGTTCCTTAGAGTCCATTTGGAATGGATTCTTGCCTTCCTTAGCTAAATCTGGGTTATAACGGAATGTTGGCCAGTAACCACATTCTGTAGCCTTCTTAGCTTCCATTTGAGACATGAATAGACCCTTCTTGATGTTATGAGCGATACATGGAGCATAGCAGATAACAATTGATGGACCATCATATGCTTCAGCTTCTTGTAATGCCTTGATTACTTGGTTTTGGTTATAACCATGGCAAACTGTAGCAACATATACATGACCATAAGACATAGCAATTGAAGCTAAATCCTTCTTGAATGTTGGCTTACCAGATGCAGCGAACTTAGCAATAGCACCAGTACGAGAAGACTTAGATGCTTGTCCACCAGTGTTAGAGTAAACTTCTGTATCTACAACTAAGATATTAACATCTTCGTTGTTTGCGATAACATGGTCAAGTCCACCATAACCGATATCATAAGCCCAACCATCACCACCGATGATCCATTGAGAAA
>CACZRY010000087.1 GCA_902783745.1 uncultured Erysipelotrichaceae bacterium | reverse complement strand
TCTAAATTATTTACTTCAAGATTATGGTTACTCTTACATCCAACTAAAAATAATGTTGTAAGTCCTATTGCTGATAAAATAATCTTTTTCATAATAACATCTCCTTAAAACTTTGGAATTATATCATGTGATTTTACAATCTTTAATCTTTTTACTGCATATAAGAATAATAAGATTGATGTTGAATAATCAATAGATGATGATGTTGCCTCACCAGTTATAGGATCTAATTCCTGAGAAAATCTATTCTTATCATAGTTTTTCATAAATCCATCTAACCATTTATATAATAATTTATCATATTCTTTCTTAAATCCATAATAATCCATCCATAAAGATGCTCTTAAGGCTGTTAAAGCCTCTGAATAATATCCCCATGAATTAGGCATTCTATTTTCTTTATTTGATGGATCTGATATAGAAATAGATGGGAATGGATAATTTGTATAGAATTCATTTTCATTTTTTAAATACTTATTATAAATAATATCTATTAATTCCTTATCTCTTTTCTTATCTAATACTCTTTCTTGGAATAAATGGAATATTTGTGATGACCTAATTTTTCTTAATCCATTCTTATCTCTATCATAAAAGAAATTATCTTCCTTACAATATAAAAGCTCAAATATCTTCTTTTTAATATTTCTTGCAAGCATATCATATTTATCAATGTTATCACTATCATTTAATATAATAGACATCTCATGTAATGATTTTAATGTCATATATAGATTGCAGTTAATATCTAACGCAATAATTGGATCATCATCTGGCTTAATATCTGCAGATACTCTTTTAGAATCAATGCTATAATAGCCTTTATATTTCATACCATTTAATCTAGGACTATTATCATGACCTGTATCATATCCAACAAACATTTCTGCAAGCCCTAAATTCATAGTCATTCTATATTTATAAATAAAATCTACCCATCTTTTTGAACAAGAATATAATTTCTTTAATAATTCAATATTATTTGTTTTTTCATATATTATTAATCCTAATCTTGCAACAGATACAACCTCTTGTATTTGAGAATATCCCGCTCCTATAGCATCCTTTATAAAACAAGGATATTGTCCTTTATCGTTCATTAAATCCATAAATAGATTTAATGTTTCTTCTGCAACACTAAAATCATCAAATAAATTACCATACATTATAGAATCATATAAATGCTCAAGCCATACTCCATTATATCTATTAGATATGATAATTACTTTATTTTTATATTTATTAACTGTTTTAATATGATTTTTAACAAATTCATTTTCAACATTAGTTACAAAATTATAAAAATCCTTATATTCCTCTTCTATAATTAGATTATCATATTTCATATTATTTACACAAGATAAATCAAATCCAGATACTAATGCTTTAATCTTTATATTATTAAAATAAAAATCCGATAATGTATATTGATTTGATTTAGTTACCTTAAAGAAATTATCACATTTCATATCAATATTATTAAATATAACATTTGATACTTTATTATGATATTCCATACTTCTTCCCTTAAGATCATAAAATTGTGTCCATGGTCTTATATATAACAAAGCTTTAGAATAACCTCTACCATTAGATACTAATATATCTTGGTATAATTGATTAGTATCTGGTCTCATTTTAAGCCATAATATATTATTTGAATCAGTAGAATAAAAATTATCTAATATTATATCTTTATTATGAATTGCTTCACTGCCTAAGGTTAGGCAAGAATGACAAAATAAGAATTTATTATCTTCAATTAATATATATTCATTTATACCGTTATGGAAATCATATTCCATATCAACACCCTTACCACCCTTTAAGCTTATTGCGTCATCATTTACATCAAATGTATTTGATTTAATATGAATATAGCTACAATAATCAACATCTATACCATCTGTTGATGGGGCTTTAACTGGTACTTCTGGTGATGTAATAGATAAATTAGATAATTTAATATATTCTGATTTATATAAATGGATATTCCAAAAATGTGAATTAATTAATGTTAAACCATTAATATATACATTTTTAGAATTAGAAATAAACATTAATCTAGGACGTTGTTCATCCTTATTAGTTGCATTCTTATTCCATTCCATTCTATTCCAAAACATTTCCCAGCTTCTTGTACCATTTCCATCAATTAAACCTTCTCCAAATATATATGTATTAAATACACCTATAAAATTTAGGAGTGCTGGATAATATTTTAAAGATTCTCCTTCAATTCTTGTAAATTCTAATGGGTAGTCTAAGATATTATTGCTGCCAATTAATTTAGAATTCTTTTCTAAATATAAGCTTACATTGTTTTTAAAGTATAAAGCTCCTGTATGATAAATACCATCAATTATTAATAATCCACCACCATTAATAGATATTAAATCAATTAAATCTTGAATAACATCAGTTACTAAATTAGTATTATCTTTAGTATAATTACTTAAATAATACTTATTTTTAAATAAATTAATATCATATTTAATATCTTGATAAAAGAATTCATCTATTAATTTACCACTAGGAAATCTTTTTTCCATAATTTCACCACCAAACCCAAATTAAAAAGGCAAAGATGCCTTTTTTAATTTATTTCTTCTATATACTTGCCATAATCTAAGCTTTTTAAAACTGCAATGATATATGCAGTAACATTTTGGAATCTTAATCTTCTGTTATTCTTTTTAATAAAAATCAAACAAAAAGAAGTATTGCAACCGATATAATTATTGCGAGTCTTTGGCATTTTATCTAATTCTTCTGCAAGTGTTAAAAACATTATACTACCACCTAAAAATA
>CACZRY010000086.1 GCA_902783745.1 uncultured Erysipelotrichaceae bacterium | reverse complement strand
TCAATAATTGCAACAGTTGGAGTTAAAGAATAATCTGTTAATGGATATTTCTTATGCTCTTCAGAATCTGTTAATACAGCGAATGGAGTAACCTCACTACCTGTACCTGATGTTGTTGGAATACATACTAAATGTGCTTTATGTCCTAATTCAGGATATTGGAAAGCACGCTTTCTTATATCCATAAATTTTTGCTTTAAATCATCAAAATTAACTTCTGGATGTTCATAGAATAACCATATACCCTTTGCAGCATCCATAGCTGAACCACCACCTAACGCAATAATTGTATCAGGTTCAAATGATTTCATTAACGCAACACCTTTTTTAACTGTTTGAATTGATGGATCTGGTTCTACATCACAGAATAATTGATATGGAACTTCAGGTGTTCTTAACTGTAGCTGATCAATAACTTTTTGAACAAATCCTAATTCAACTAATGAACGGTCAGTAACAATTAAAGCTTTCTTCATTTCCTTCATTTGATGTAAATATTCAATTGAATTTGGCTCAAAATAAATTTTTGCTGGAATCTTAAACCATTGCATATTATTACGTCTCCTTCCGACCTTTTTAACATTTAATAAGTTAATAGGTCCAATATTTCCTGCGACTGAGTTATGTCCATAAGAACCACAGCCTAATGTTAATGATGGTATAAATGAATTATATACATTACCAATACCACCAAATGTTGAAGGAGAATTACAAATAATTCTTATTGCAGGTACAACATCTCCAAACTTTTTTTCTAATTCCTTTGATGCTGTATGGATTGCAGCACTATGACCTAATCCATTAAATTCAACCATTTGCTTAGATAATAAGATACCTTCTTCAGTTGAATTACTCTTAAGCATCGCTAAAACTGGAGATAGCTTTTCTCTTGTTAAAGGTTCATTTACACCAACCTCTTTACATTCAGCAACAATAATTACTGTATTTTTAGGAACGCTAAATCCTGCTTGTTCAGCAATCCAAGTTGCATATTTACCAGCAACTACACCATTTAATTTTGCGTTTGGTAAATCAGATTTCTTTGTTACACCAAACATATATGCTTCAAGCATCTTCTTTTCTTTATCATCAACGAAGTAAACGCCATATTTCTTAAATTCTTTTTTTACTTCTTCATATATTTCTTTATCAACAATTACAGCTTGTTCTGATGCACAAATCATACCATTATCAAATGACTTTGACATTACAACATCATTAACTGCTTGCTTAATATTACATGTCTTTTCAAAATATGCAGGTACATTTCCAGCACCAACACCTAATGCAGGCTTACCACATGAGTATGCAGCCTTCACCATTGCATTACCACCTGTAGCAAGAATTGTTGAAACACCAGGATGATTCATTAAAGCTGATGTTGCTTCAAGTGAAGGGTGCTCAATCCATTGAATACAATTTTTAGGAGCACCTGCTTGAATAGCTGCCTCATATACAACTCTTGCAGCTTCAGCACTTGATTTTTGTGCACCTGGATGGAAACCAAAAATAATTGGATTTCTAGTTTTTAAACAAATTAAAGATTTAAAAATTGCAGTTGATGTTGGGTTTGTAACTGGTGTAATACCTGCAACAACACCAACAGGTTCTGCTATCTCAGTAATACCTGTAACAGGATCTTCTGATATAACACCAACTGTCTTAGTTCTTTTCATGTTATTTGTAACATATTCACAGGCAAATAAATTCTTTGTTGCCTTATCTTCAAAAACACCACGTTGTGTTTCTTCTATTGCAAGCTTTGCTAAGCTACCATGCTTATCAAGTGCTGCAACACTACATTTAGCAACAATGTAATCTATTTGTTCTTGATTAAATCTTGCAAATTCATCTAATGCCTTTAAAGCATTCTTTACTAAAGAATCTACTTCCTCTTCAGGAGTTAAAACCTTTTCATTCATAAATATTCCTCCTTAATTATAAATACGAAAATCAAAATACATTTATATTATATAATATAAATTATTGAATTTTTAAAGTAAGCGTTTTTATTTATGAGATATTCACATATTTATTGATTTTGAGTGCAAAAAAGGGCTATTTTTAATTAGCCCTATTTCTTACTTAACTAAATTATCTTTTGTCTCAAAATTATTTTGAGTTAAAATTTCAGCATTCTCTTCTTCTAATTCTTGCTTTGTTTCTAAATCATCTTCAATTAAAGATGCTTTCTTTAATGCATAATATACTGGTTCATAAACTATAACAGATAATATTACTGTAATAAATCCTGTAATCATTGAACCTGGAATCTTTGATGTTGCAACTAAGCCTGATGTATTAAAATCAGATACAAACCAACCTTCTAAAGTATATCTTAATACAAATTCACCAATAATATTAATGAATATTGCAACTAATATTGCAACTAAAGCTGCTTTATTTCTTTGAGTTAATTTACCACTTATAATTCCTGCAACTAAAGCAGTAATTGCATATAATATTGATAATATTGGAATGATAATTGATACATTAAAGCTCTTAGTTTTATCATCTAATACATAATAGTGTACAGATGAAAATAAATTTTTAGCTGAAGTATTTGCAAAATCACCAGTTGCATATAATATAATAGCGCCGATTCCTAAAGCAAATAATAATCCAGAAATTGTAAATAATATAGGTCTTGCCTTTAAATCCTTCTTAATGATTAATCTAAATAAAGAACCTACAATAAAACCAATAAGGAACTTAAGAATTAACGTTCTAAATATAGTTGTTGGCTTTTGAGTATAATAAATAACATCATATAAACCCATACCAAAGCTACCAACAAATCCTCCTTCAAGTCCTCCTAATAATAACGCAGCAATTATCATTACAAAGTTGCCTAAATGAATCATATCTCCAGATGGCATTTTAATTTGTACATAAGTACCTGCGAAGCATAATGCAGTAAGTATTGCAATAATACTAATTTTAGTCAATAATTTTTTATTTTTTGACATAACTCTCACCTCTCTCGTATACTAAACATTATAATAGTTTTTGGTATCAATAAAAGCACCAATTTAAATAATTTTAATGGTACCAGAATAACAAAAAAAATAATGTGTTATCGCATGAGGCAACAACACATTATTTCAAATTAAACAAGTTATTTTCTTCTTTTACCCAATCAATTGGTTTTCTTCCATTCGCTTTTAAGAATTCATTTGCCTTTGAAAAAGGCTTTGAGCCAAAGAAACCATGATATGCAGATAAAGGAGATGGGTGTGCAGACTCTATAATAAGGTGATTAGGGTTCGTAATAAGGCTTTTTTTAGTTTTTGCATCATTTCCCCATAAGATGAACACCTTAGGTGTAGATAATGCGTTTAAAAGGGCAATAGAGTTATTTGTAAAATGACTCCAGCCTAAATCCTTGTGAGAATTAGCTTCTCCTTCTCTTACTGTTAATGTTGTATTTAAAAGCATTACTCCTTGTTTCGCAAGATAAGATAAATCACCATCCTGATTAACAGTTAATCCTAGGTCTGATTCCATCTCTTTATATATATTTTTTAACGAAGGTGGAAGCTTCTTGCAATCAACAGAGAATGCTAGACCATTAGCTTGTCCTTTTTCATGATATGGATCTTGTCCTAATATAACGACTTTAACATCTTCTAAAGGTGTTAATTTATATGCTCTAAAAATATTTTCATATGGTGGGAAGCAGGTGTAATTTTTATATTCTTCTTTTACATCAGCTAAAAGCTTTTTAAAATAATCTTTTTTTAAATCGTTATTATATAAATCTATCCATTCCATTTAAATCACCTATTTGATTATATCACAAAAATAATAAGGCTACGAAAATATTTCATAGCCTTAATAAATATATTTGTTAAAATATTATTACTTTAATTCAGCGAAGTACTTAATAGTACGAACCATCTGTGAAGTATATGAGTTTTCATTGTCATACCAAGATACAACTTGAACTTGATACTTGTCATTACCTAAAGGTAATACCATAGTTTGAGTTGCATCGAATAATGAACCAAATCTCATACCGATTACATCAGATGATACGATTGGATCTTCATTGTATCCGAATGTTTCAGGATCAGAAGCTGCCTTCATTGCTGCGTTAATTGTATCAGGAGTAACTTCCTTACCCTTACCATTAACTACTGCAACTAAGATAGTTGTAGAACCAGTAGGTACTGGAACTCTTTGTGCAGAACCAATTAACTTACCATTTAATTCAGGAATAACTAGACCAATTGCCTTTGCAGCACCAGTTGAGTTTGGAACGATGTTTGCAGCACCAGCTCTAGCTCTTCTTAAATC
>CACZRY010000085.1 GCA_902783745.1 uncultured Erysipelotrichaceae bacterium | reverse complement strand
ATATTAATATCTAATAAAATGTTTTCTTCTTGTGTATTTGAAGGTATATCATTTGCAAAAATAAAGCTAGATAGTGTATGCTTTATCGATTGTAGATTTGCAAATTGTGATTTATCAAATCTAGATTTAAGCCAGGTTGATTTAACTAGATGCTCTATTATGACATCTAAGCTTTCTGGTGTATCATTTCATAAATCAATATTAAAGGATATTAGTATTGTTGAATCTAACGCTTCATATGTTGATTTTAGTGATGCAATAATATCAAATACACAATTTATAGACACTAAAATGATTGATTCAGTATTTACAAATTCTACTTTAAAAAATGTAATATTTGACAATGTAGATTTATCTAAAACTGACTTTACTTATGTAGAACATGACAAAATAGATTTATCAACATCTAGAATTGATTCAGTAAGATTTGACTTAAAAAGCTTAAAAGGCTTAACTGTATCTTATGAAGGTGCAGTAATTATTACAGAAATGCTAGGTGTAAAAGTTAAATAGTTTATTAAAGCTTGAAGCAATGCTTCAGGCTTTTTAAATCTTTATTTTTATAATTAAAAATGTTAAAATGACTTATAGTAGGTGAGGTAATATTATGTGGTTAGAACAAATATCAATGATTGAAGGTATATTGGGGTACCAATTTGATAATAAGAATTTATTAGAAAAAGCATTTACTAATGAAAGTGATGATATAGATACTAATAAATCATTTGCGTTACTTGGTAAAAACTATTTAAGCTTTGGAATATTAGATATACTATATAATGAATTAGCATTCGTTAATGATGATAATGAATTTATTACTAATTTAGATGAAGAATCTTATCTTAAATTATCTAAAGAATTAATTAGTAATGATAATATTAATGATTTTATTATTAATAATGAATTAGATAAATTCCTATCTAATAAAGATAATAAAGAAGAAACTAATTGTAACTTATATTATGCATTATTAGGATCTATTTTAATTGATTGCAGAAGCGATACTTCTTTAGTTAAGAATGTTATTATTAAAACATTAGATTTATATAATAATATTGGATTAAAGCTTGATAATGATGATAATTACATTAAAAGAGTATCTGAATGGTGTTTAAAGAAGCATGAAATAGATAATGAATATCATATATATAAAACAATAGAATATAAGGCTTTAAATGTAATTAATTCTGATAATTCAAATTTTGATATTGCAGTTGAGCTTGCAATGCCTGGGGTTGATGGAGTATTTGTGGCAAAGGAAAGAAGTATTACTCTTGCAAAGCTTAAGGTAGCATCTATTGCTTATAATTATTTAAAAGAAAATGATATGCTAATAACATATAAGGATGAGGTTGGATCCCCAGACCTAGAAAGATGTATTAACCAGCTTCAGGAATTACATGATAAGGGTTATATTGGAGAGGTTGAATATAAGATTAATCAAAAATATAATTCTAAGGGTGAGGTTATCTGGAAATGTAGATGTATGCTTGAAGGCTCTAATAAGACATTTACATGTGAGGATATATCTAAAAAGGTAGCTAAAAGAAATACAGCATTTGATATGCTAAAATATGTATTTTCTTTAGAAGAAAAATAGTATTTATAAAAATAAGAAAGGAATGGTGAAGTTCTTTCTTATTTTTTCTTTATTAATATTTGGAATGTAGTATAATTATATTGTTTTATTGAGTTATCAGAGTTAAATTTTAGGAGGTAATTATGAACAATAAATGGAATTTAAAATTAATATATGAAACTGAAGAGGATTTTACTAATGATTTAAATAAGTGCCTAGATTATGTTTCAAAAATTGAAGGACTAAAAGGTAAGCTTAATAACAATGTAGATATTAAGAAATATTTTTCTTTAAATAAAGAATTGGATCAATTATTATCTAAGGTATTTTCATATGCTTCACAGTCTCATCATTTAAATCAAAAAGAGGTTAGTGCTGCAAAAAGATATCAACTAGTTTATCAAAAGTATTTAGAGGTTGTATCTAGATTATCATTTGTTGAACCAGAATTATTACAAAATAAATATGAAGACTTAATGGCTTTATGCGATAGTGATAGCGATGTAGCAAATTCTAGATTCATGATTCAAAAATTATTTAAAAGACAAAGCCATGTCTTAGATGTTAAAACAGAAGGTGTTATGGCTTTATACAATGATGCTACTACAGGATATCAAAATCTATATAGTGCATTATGTGAACAAGATTCAACGCCTAAGAAGGTTACATTAACTAGTGGTAAGGAAGTTTTAGTTTCTCACGCAACATATACATCTTTACTTCAAAGCCTTGAAAGCCAAGAGGATAGAAGAATTGTTTTTGAAGCATTATATTCATATTATGATACTCATAAGCATACCTTATCAGGTATTTATAAGGGTATTATGGCTGGTGAGAATGCTGAAAGGATTAATAGGGGGTATAATACTACCCTAGATATGTTCTTAGATCAAAATGATATTTCAAAGGATGTATTTATGTCTTTAATTGATGTTGCATCTAATGATAATGAAGCTATTAAGCGTTATTATAATTTAAGAAAGAATTATTTTAAATTAGATAATTTATATACATATGACCGTTTCTTACAATTTAGAAAGATTGATATTAATTTCACATATGAAAAGCAAAAGGAATTAGTATTAGAAGCTGATAAGGAATTAGGTAGTGATTATTATAATAAAGCATGCAAGGTTTTAGAGGATGGTAGAGTTGATGTTGAACCATGTGATGGTAAATATAATGGTGCATATTCAACACACATCTATGATAAGGGAACATTTATTTTATTAAATAATACAAACAACCTAGAATCAGCATT
>CACZRY010000084.1 GCA_902783745.1 uncultured Erysipelotrichaceae bacterium | reverse complement strand
GATAATGGCTTAGAGCTTATTGCAGGTAAGGAAGGTATTGATGCAAAAATCACATCAGATCAAGTATCAAGACCAGGCTTAGAGTTTGCAGGATTCTTTGATTATTTTGAAAACACAAGAATCTGTTTGATTGGTTCTAAGGATGCATCATTTTTAGAAAGTGAACCAAAAGATGTTATAGAAAAGAATGTGGAAAAGATATTTTCTTTAAATCCTCCATGCTTAGTTTTTTCTATTAACGTTAAGATTAATCAGATATTTATTGATATGGCAGAAAAGTATCATATTGCAGTTTTCCGTTCAAGATTAAGAACAACTCAAACTTCATCAAAGCTATTCTCATATTTACAAGATAAGTTATCTGAAAGATTATCAGTTCATGGTACATTATTGGATATTAATGGTATGGGTACATTAATTATAGGTAAGAGTGGTATTGGTAAGTCTGAAACTGCCTTAGATTTAATTAAAAGAGGTCATCAGTTAATTGCAGATGATTTAGTTGAAATATTAGAAAAAGAACCAGGTAACCTTGTTGGTGAATCTCCTGAAATATTAAAGCGTTATATGGAGATTAGAGGTATCGGTATTGTTGATGTTGTTAAAATGTTTGGTGCTGGTGCTTATCGTAGTAAAAAGGCAATTAAGCTTGTTGTTGAATTACAAAAATGGGATGAAAGCAAGTATTACGATAGATTAGGTCTAGATTCAGAAAAAGTTAAATATTTTAATACTGAAATCGCAAAAGTTACTATTCCAGTTCTTGCAGGACGTAGTGTTTCATTGTTAGTAGAGTCTGCCGCAATGAATGAAAAATTAAAGCTAATGGGTTATAATTCAGCCTTAGAATTTGTTAACAAGGTTAATGTTAAGGCTTCAAATAAGGAGTAGTATTATATGTTTTTACAAGAACTATTAAATTCTAATTTAGTAGTACCATCTACATTTAATATCGGTCCATTTACTATTGCGTTTTACGCATTATGTATTTTAACTGGTATTGTTGTTGGTATGTATTTAGTATTAAGAGAAGCAAAAAGAGTTGGAATATCATCAGATGATGTTTACTTTTTTGCAGTAATAACAATACCTGTTGCGATAGTATGCGCAAGAATTTGGTATGTATTATTTAATATATCAAGTTTCTCTAATTTTGGAGAGGTATTAGGATTTAAGAATGGAGAATTCACAGGATTATCTGGCCTTGCAATACAAGGTGGTATTATCGGTGCTGTTGCAACTTTAATTGGATTATCTAGATTTAAAGGTATTAGTATTTATAAGGTATTTGATATTACAATGCCTGGTATTTTAGTTGCACAAGCATTTGGTAGATGGGGTAATTTCTTCAACCATGAATTATATGGACCTGTAATTGCAGCAGATGCAATTAAATGGTTCCCATTCCTTGCTGATAATATGTGGATTGATGGTGCATATCATCATCCTGTATTCTTATATGAATCATCATTATGCTTACTTGGTGCAGGATTAATGATGGTTTTAAGAAGAAAGTTTAAGAAGCTAAGAAGAGGAGATATGATAGGCTTATACCTAATTTGGTATGGTCTTGTTAGATGCTTAACTGAATCATTAAGATTAAATGGTGCAAAGGGTGATCCTTTAATGTTAGGACCTATTCCTGTATCTTTAGCTTTATCAGTATTATTTATAATATCTGGTATAGCATTCTTAGTTGCAAAAAGATTCTTTGGTCCACAGGATTATTATATTGAAGATGTTAAAGCAACAAAAAAGAATCATTTTGATGCAGTTATATTTGATTTAGATGGTACATTACTTGATACAAAGGAATTAATTACTAAAACATTTGTTCATACATTTGAAAAATTCCGTCCAGGATATATTTTAAGTGATAGTGAGGTTGATTCATTCTTTGGACCAACATTAAAAGAAACTTTTTCTAGATATAGTGAAAGTGAAGAAGAAATAAATGAAATGATTGCATATTATAGAGAATATAATAAAGAGCATCATGATGAATATGCAAAGGTGTTCCCTGGTGCAAAGGAAACATTAAAGCAATTAAAGCAAAAGGGATATGATATTGCGATTGTATCATCAAAGAAAAGCGATATGGTATCTCATGGATTAGAATATTTTAAATTATTACAATATGTTGATGTCATTATTGGTGAAGAAGAAATAACTGAACCTAAACCATCACCAGAAGGTATTTTTAGTGCAATTGATCAATTAATTGATGCTAAAAATGAAGCAATAAAAGCATCTTTAGAAGTAGATTTAGATACTAATAATGAAGTTGAAGAGGATACTTCAAATGATGAAAATAATAAAGAGGAAGAAAATAGTGAATCTTCAAATGATGATAAATTAATCAAAAAAGAAGATTATCATGCAATATATGTTGGAGATACTCTAAATGATATAAAAGCCGCACATAACGCAAATATTAAGGCATGTGGTGTATTATATATAAAAGATCCAAGTATAATGCTTGAAGCTAAGCCTGATTATGTAATTAATAAGCTTACTGAAATAATTAATATAGTTGGTGAATAATAATGAGCTTTAGTACAGATTTAAAGGATGATTTATTAAATGTTGATATAAAAGATGATAATGCAAATCGATTAGAAATCGAAGCAATGATTAGACTTGCAGGTGAAATATCAATTATCCCTTTGTCTTTACTAGTAAGCTTCAATTCTATTGGTGCAGTAAGAAGATTTATACAATTATTAAAAAAGTATTATAAATTTGAATATGAATTAATAGAACGTGTTATTAAACGATTTGATTCTAAAAAGGTATATACAATAACAATAAAAGATGGTGTAAGAGAAATAATAGATGACTTATCTTTATTAAATAAGGAATCTAAATATAGAGTTGATTTGACACAGGAAATGAAAGAGGCATACTTACGTGGTGCATTCTTAGTAAGAGGTAGTGTTAATGATCCCTATTCTAAATCATCTCACTTAGAAATTTCATCTACTAATGATAATGAAATATTATTTATTCAAAAGCTAATGAATGATTTTGAATTAGATGCAAGAATTTCTAAAAGAAAGCTTTATTATTTAGCATATATTAAAAAGGAACAAGCTATAGGTGATTTCTTATATCATATAGGTGCTCAAGAAAAGATGACATATTATGAGGATGCGTTAATTACAAAAGAAATTAAAGCAACCGCTAAAAGAACTATTAATTTAGATATTGCAAATCAAAATAAAACAAATAATGCAGCAAAAGAACAAATAAAATATTTGAATTATTTATACATGAATTATCCATTAGGAGAACTTGATAATAAGCTTTTAATGGTAATGAAAGTAAGACTTGAACATCAAGAAGATTCATTGCAAGAATTATTAGATATTATTCATGATGAATACGAACCAAATTTATCTAAATCAGGTTTGAATCATAGACTAAAAAGATTAAAAGAAATTGCGATTGAATTTATGGGAAATAATCAAGATTAACTAGTAAGGAGCGTCAAATGCTCCTTATTATTTTTCATTTGAAATAAACACAATAAATTTATTGTACAAATAGCGTTTTTATGGTAAAATAACAACGATATTTATTTAACAGGAGATGATTTTCTTGGCTAGAGTTGTAAGAAAAGTCGAAACTAAAGGCGGCCGTAAAAGAAGATTAAAGAGCAGCTTTGGATTCTTACGTAAAAAATTATTCTGGATAATTGTTGCAGCAGTATTACTTGTTGCAGCAGGAATTACAGCAGGAATAATAATATATAATAATTTAAATAAAACTAAGGAAGTTTATGTTGAAGATTATTTCGCACAAACTTATAAATCTAAAGATGGTGAAGATGTAACATTCACTAAGGCAAGTTATGCACAAGTAAAGTTACATACATACCAAGATGCAGAAATTGTAGTTGAACATATTTTCGTATTTGCTGCAGACTTATCAACATTCTATCCAAAGGAATTAATGGATGATACTGATGGCGATGGAGATTATGATGATGATTTAAAGGTTAAAACTCATGAAACAGTATTTAATTCATTAATCGAATTACAAGCTATTATTGATGCATATAATAAGAATGCAACTGATAAGAAAGCTGCATTATATATTGTAGATACTGGTAATACACAAGAAAATAAGACTGGCAACGGTCATGATAAAAATTTTGCTAATAACAACGCATCAATCTATACTGACTCATCATTTGTTTATATTTCATCATCTGATGATGAAGATGAAGAGACTATTACAGGTCCTTTATTTAGTTATCATAATGCAAGTGAAGGCTTAATTAGAGCATTCTCAGGCTATAAGGGTGAAGAATATATTGAATATGATAAGGATAATTCAAGCAAGGTTGGTTTATCTTTATATGGAGTTAATGATTATAATGAATTAATAACACCTATTTCAAATTCAGCTAAGTATATTAATTTAGGATTCGAAAATGAAACTGAAAATGTAGTTGATGAAGATTATACATTTGAATTTGGTAATAATGGTGATTATGGCGAAGTATCATTAGAATATGGTGATCAAAGCTATAAGAATAATGGTATAACAATTACTGCATTAGCTGATGGTTCTTCATTTGTATCAAATGAAACAGGTCATGCTGTAACAGCTGGCATAGAAGTTAGATTTGTTGTAGTACGTGGTGCTAAGGTAGTTATTGAAACAGAAAATGGTAATTTCAAATATAACGCAACTAAGACAGGCGTTACAGGTTCACAAAAGGTTGAATTAGAATTATCTGTTAAGACAACAATTGTATTAAATTTCACTGGCGAAGATACACTTAAATCTATAACTGTTACATACTAATAAAAGAATATAAGTTGTAAAATATAGAGGTCCAGAAAGACCTCTATTTTTAATAAAATTAGGAGAATTAAAAATGGAATTAAATGAAAAAGTATTAAAGGAAATATCTTTAGAATTAAACGTAGGAGAAAAAGCTATTAAGCAAGTATTAGATTTACTTGCTGAAGATAAAACTGTTGCTTTTATCGCAAGATATCGTAAAGAAGCAACAGGAGGATTAGACGAAGAAGAAATTAGAAAGATTAACGATAGATATCAATACGAAGTAAATCTTTCTAAGAGAAAAGATGATGTATGCAGATTAATTGAAGAAAAGGGTATGTTAACACCTGAATTAAAAGAACAAATTATGTCTGCAACTAAATTAATTACTGTTGAAGATTTATATCGTCCTTATAAGGAAAAGAAGAAAACAAAGGCAACAGACGCAATTAATAATGGTCTATCACCATTAGCTGATTATATGCTTGAATTACATACTGATGGAAATAGAAATGAAATATTAGATAGCTATTTAAATGAGAATGTATTAACACATGAAGATGCAATTAAGGGTGCACAATATATTATTGCAGAACGTATTAGTGATGATGCAACTGTAAGAGAATATATTAGAACAAAAGGATTACAAAATGGTATTCTTTTCTGTAAGAAAAAGAAGAATGATAATGACCCTGAAGAAAAGTATCAATTATATTATGATTCAAATGAACAAGTATCTAAGATTAAACCTCATAGAGTACTTGCAATAAATCGTGCTGAAAATGAAGATGTTATTAATGTATCTATGGATTTAGATGATCAAAATAACGTTAATTATTTAGTATCTAAATATACTTTAGATAAAGATTCTTTATTTAGATTAGAAGTTGAACAGGCTTGTAAGCTAAGCTATGAAAAGTCAATTGAACCATCTGTTGAAAGAGAAATTAGAGGTATTTTAACTGATAATGCTGAAGAACAAGCAATTAAGATTTTTGCATTAAACCTAAAAGCATTATTATTAGAAGCACCTATTAAAGGTAAAACTGTATTAGGTGTTGACCCTGCGTTTAGAACAGGATGCAAGCTTGCAGTTGTATCTCCATCATCAAATATGGAAGAAATTGGTGTTATTTATCCAACAGAAAGAGCAAAGGGTAAAGAAGTATCACTTGAAGATTTAGAACAAAGTGAAAAAACTGTTGTTTCTTTATGTAAGAAATATAATGTTGATATTATCGCAATAGGTAATGGTACTGCATCAAGAGAAACTGAAGCATTTATTGCTGATGTTATTAATAAGAATAACTTACCATGTAAGTATGTAATTGTATCAGAGGCTGGTGCATCAGTTTATAGTGCATCTGAACTTGCAATTGAAGAATTCCCTGATTTAACAGTTGAAAAGCGTAGTGCTATTTCTATCGCAAGACGTATTCAAGATCCGCTAGCTGAGCTTGTAAAAATTGATCCTAAATCTATTGGTGTTGGTCAATATCAGCATGATGTTACACCAAAGAAGTTATCTGAATCACTTGATAATGTTGTAGTTGATGCTGTAAATAGAGTAGGTGTTAACCTAAATACTGCATCAGTATCATTATTACAATATGTATCAGGACTTTCTAAGGCTATAGCTAAGAATATTGTAAAATATCGTGAAGTAAACAAGAGATTCTATACAAGAGAAGAATTAATGAAGGTTGCTAAAATGGGACCTAAAACATATGAACAATGTGTTGGTTTCTTAAGAATATTAGATGGTTCAAATCCATTTGACCAAACATCTATTCACCCAGAATCTTATGATAAGGCTCAAATGATTTTATCATCTATTAACGCAACACCAGATATGCTTGGCACAAAAGAATTAAAAGATAAGGTTGATGCAATCAATAGAGAAGAAATGGAAAAGAATCTTAATATTGATTCATACACATTTAATGATATCTTAGATTCATTTGTTGCACCAACAAGAGATATTCGTGAATCTTATCCAGGTCCAAAGCTAAGAAGTGATATTATGCACTTTGAAGATATTAAGGTTGGAGAAGAACTTGATGGTGTTGTAAGAAACGTTGTTGATTTTGGTTGCTTCGTTGATTGCTATGTTAAATATGATGGATTAGTACATATTTCTAATATGTCTAAGAAAAGAATTGAACATCCAACAGATTTAGTATCAGTTGGTGATAATGTTCATGTATGGGTTATTGGAATTGATTATGATAAGCATAAAATGGAGCTTTCTATGATTGATCCTAAGGATAAACCAGTTGTTCCTGAAAAAGAAGTAATAAACGAAAATATCAAAGAAATTTCTGACTTAAAGGTTGGAGATAAGGTATTTGGTATTGTTAAAAACATTACAAATTATGGAGCTTTTATAGACTTAGGCTTAAAGAGGCAAGCATTACTTCATATGAAGGATATGGATTATTATAGTGTATATGATCCAAATAACTTTGTTAAGCTAAATGATAAGCTAGAAGTATATATTTTATCTATTGATAAAGAAAATGAAAAGATTGAATTATCATTAGTAGATCCTAAAGAAAGAATTAAGATTACTGATTTAAATGTTGGCGATAAGGTTTTAGGAAAAGTACATAATATTGCACCTTATGGCGCATTTATTGACATTGGAGTATCTAAGGATGGATTTGTACATAATTCATGCTTAAATGTTGATAGAAAGGGTACTGCAGAAGAATTATTAAAGCCAAATCAAATGGTTGAATGCTATATTCTATCTATTGATAAGAAGAATGAAAAAATTGATTTATCACTTGTATTACCTTCTTTATTCAAAACAATTAACGATTTTAAGAAGGGTGAAGAAGTTGATGGTGTTATTTCAAATGTAACAAATTATGGTGCATTTGTAGACTTAGGAATTGATGAACAAGGATTAATATTTATAGAAAATTTATCTAAAGATAGAATTTTAGATATTAATAAATTCATTAAGATTGGTGATAAAGTACATTGCTATATCTTAGATGTTGATTATAAGAAAAAGAAAATTGATTTATCATTGATTAACCCTAAGGATGTAATAAGAATTGAAGACCTTAAGGTAGGGGACAAAATTTTAGGTCATGTAAGACAAATTGAAGCTTATGGTGCATTCTTAGACTTAGGATATGGACTTGATGGATTACTTCATAAATCAAATATGTCTAAATTTGGTGTTGATGATCCTAATACTATTGTTAAATTAAATCAAGATATTGAATGCTATATAAAAGAAATAGATATCCAAAAGAAAAAGATTCAATTATCATTAGTAGACCCTAAAACAATAATAAGCTTTAATGATATTAAATCAGGAATGGAATTTGATGGTATTGTAAGAAGAATTCAACCTTTTGGTGCGTTTGTTGATTTAGGTATTAAGCATGATGGTTTAATTCATATCTCAAGAATGAGTAAAGAAAGAGTTTATGATCCTAATGATGTATTACATGTAGGTGATTTAGTACATGTATATGTAATTGGTGTTGATTATGATTCATATAAGCTAGAATTAAGCTTAATTCCAATTAATGAAGAAGAATAATATAAATTAATATGGCATTAATAAAACGCTAAAATTTTTAAAATTTGGTAGGAATAGTTTCGATTGTTCCTACCTTTTTATTTTTTATAAATCATAGATTTATATTAAAAAAGTTTTAAAAAAAGGTATTGACACTCTTTATACCTCGTGATATGATGTATAGCGTAAAGTGAGGTATGTTATGGATGCACAATTAAAAAGAGGTG
>CACZRY010000083.1 GCA_902783745.1 uncultured Erysipelotrichaceae bacterium | reverse complement strand
TTGTTTGAATATTTATTAATGAGGTTTATATGGAAAAGATAATTTATATTGCTGGTGGCTGTTTTTGGGGCGTTGAAGAGTATTACAAAAGATTAAAGGGTGTATTAGAAACTAAGGTTGGATATGCGAATGGAAATAGCGCAAATCCTACATATGAGGATGTTAAAAAGCATAAGACAACTCACGCAGAAACATTAGAATTAAAATATGATGATAGCGTAATTTCATTAGAAAAAATATTAGAACATTTCTTAAGATTTGTAGATCCATATTCTATAGATAAGCAAGGTGAGGATATAGGACACCAATATAGAAGTGGCATATATTATATAAATGATTTAGATAAGGATGTAATTGTTAATTACTTTAATAAAGTATTAAATAATGATTATAAAATAGAGATATTACCATTATCTAATTTTTATCCTGCAGAAGAATATCATCAGGATTATTTGGAAAAGAATCCTAATGGATATTGTCATGTTAATTTAGGTTTAATTAAGAATAGTGAAAGAAAATAATATATAAGATAGAATGTTAGTAAGCAAAAAAGTGTTTATTAACATTTTTTCTTTTATAAGTTTAAATAATAAGGTATAATCTAAATAGTCGTTTTTGGAGGTGTATTTATGGGTGGATTTCATGGTGGACATTCAAGTGGAGGAGGACACTCAAGTGGAGGATTCCATGGAGGTCATTCTTCATCACATCATTCATATTCAAGTGGCTCACATAGAAGTAGCTTTTTAAGAAATGTTCATGTGAGAGGTGTACATTTTAGTAGCAATAAGAAATATAATATTTCATATGGTACTTCAAATGGGCGCCCTATGACTTTTTTGGGAAGCTTACTTATTTCTATTTTACTAATTGGTATTGGTTTATTTGTATTCTTTTTAGTTGCAACACCAAGACATGCAACAGCAACTATAACTAGAACAAACATTGTGGGTACATATGATAGATATGAAATTTATGACTTTGAATATGAAGTAAATGGACAAAAGTATTATGGCGATGGTGATGATGATCTAAATTCAGATGGTTCATTAAATGTTAATGTTGGTGATAAATATACATTATATTTACATGTATTTGGAGATGATTCATATGAATTTGAAGATAAGACTTTACTTGGCTCATTATTTGGTGGTGTCTTCTTTTTTATAGGCTTATTAATATTTGTATCATCTATTCTTACTTATATAAAATATAAGAGATTATTAAGTGAAATAGGAGATGCTAATAATGATGGCAAAATAGATGAAAATGATATAGCCTATGAGGATGGTAAAAAAGGTGGTATGGCAGATGGTGCTTATTTAGGCGCAAGAGATGCTACTAAAGAAAATGTTTATGATGAATTAAGAATTAAAAAGCCTAAAAAGGTATGCCCATATTGCGGTTCATATGTTAAAGAAGAAGATTTATTTTGTACACAATGCGGTGGCAAATTAACTGAATAAGAAAATAAATAATATATAAATAAAAATTCCCATAAGTTAAACCATTTGGCTAAGCTTATGGGAATTTTTTATTCATTTGTTTCTTGTTCAGTTTTATCCTCTAGGTGATCTGGTATTCCGTTAAAGTCTTTATCGTTACATATATGTCTAAATATAAAATAGAAAATAGAAGATAAGATATAGATACCAGATATTATAAAGAATGCATTATTTTTTAAACCTGTATATAATAATACTCCAAGAATTCCACCTAATGTAAAGCTTATTAACGCAACAAGAGGTATAATTCCTGTTTGTAGCTTTTCATTTTTATTACCTCTTATTTTATAACCAATATAAACACCTAAATCAGTAACATTACCAGACATATGAGTCATTCTTACAACAACACCCTTAAATGATACAACCATACCATTTTGTAAGCCCATTACAAATGCGAATACTAATACACTATAATATGCGGGTAAGAAGAATGGTATTATTATTAATACACCTATAGAAAGTATAATGAATCCATATCTTTTGTGTAAATAGAATGCTCTTTCACCTGTAATAATACCAGATATTATTGTACCTATTAAGAACAATAATATTATTCTTAATACATCCCAGGCACCATTAAGGCTTCCTTGCTGTATAGATATTGCAAATTTTGAAACTAAACCTGTTACATGTGAAATAGTAGTACCATCATATCCAAAAATGGATATTGCGTTTAATGCACCTGCC
>CACZRY010000082.1 GCA_902783745.1 uncultured Erysipelotrichaceae bacterium | reverse complement strand
TCATAGCATTATCAACGCCTAAATTGTCACCTGTAATAACAATTTGACCAGGACAGTTATAATTTGCAATTTCACATGTACCTGAAACATTTCCTATAACTTCTTGAATTTTTTCTCTATCAAGACCAATAATTGCAGCCATTTTAGTTGTACCTAAAGGTAATGCATTCTGCATAATTTCTCCACGATTCTTTACAATATATAAAGCATCCTTTAAATTCCATACAGATGCAAATGCTAAACAACTATATTCACCAAGTGATAAGCCACAGCCATATTCAGGCATAATACCTGCATTCTTTAATCCCATAGCATAAACATATGATGTTAATAACATTGCTTTTTGTGCATATGCTGTTTGATTGATAACATCATCTTTATCATCAAAGCATAAGTCTCTTATTTCAGGAAATTCATCATATAATTTTTTTGCATAATCATATTTATCATAAAAATCCTTGCCCATGCCTTTTGCTTGAGCACCTTGACCTGCAAATAAAAATGCAATTTTCATTTCAATATACCTCTTATTTTAAAAATACATTTGAATACATATCAATTAAATCATTTTCAGTTAATTCAACTATTGAATTAGAAACATTTTTCTTCTTCATAGAATTAGATGCAAATTTCTTTATTTCATCTAAAGATACATTTTCTTTTTCACCTAAAAGAGATGAAATAACATTATCAAATTCTTTTAGTGATGTTAAATTTAACGCTTCTAATAATCTATTAATTTTATCAGGATATGATTCATTAACTTTATATAAGTATTGTAATAGAACTAAACCATTAGCTCTACCATGATCTATATCTCTATAATATGTTAGTGGGTATCCCATAACATGTACAACTACTGTTGATGTATGTGCAATCGCAATACCAGCAAGGCTTGATGCATAAAGTAGATTTGATCTACTATTGTAATCTAGGTCATATTTCTTTAAATTATTAAATTCCTTAGCGATTAATCTAATAGCTTCTAAAGAAAATATTTCAGAAACTGAAGTGTTTCTTTTAGATAAATATGATTCAATTGCATGGCATAATGCATCAATCGCAGTATTAATTGTTGTTGCACGACCTAAATTCTTCATATATTTTGCATCAAGTAATGCAACATTAGGGAAGAATAAAGTTGATGCAATAGATGTTTTAGTTTCATTCTTATCATCTGTAAGAATAGAGTATTGAGTAACCTCACTACCTGTACCTGCAGTTGTAGGAATAAAAATCATAGGCATTATGTCATGATATTTACTTGAATTAAATACATCTTCTTTTGAAACATTATTCTTTGTTAATGCACTAATAGCTTTAGCTGCATCCATAGGTGATCCTCCACCTATTGCAATAACAAAATCACAATTATTCTCTTTTGCTACGCTAGCACCTAAATATACTACATCAACTGTAGGATTTGGCATAATCTTATCAAAAACAGTATATGATATTTTATAGCTATTTAAAGCGTTTATAACATCATCTAATGCTCCTGATGATTTTGCACTATTTTTACCTGTAACTATAAGAGCAGATTTACCATAAATACTAAAAATGCTCTTATTCTTTTCAACTACATTTTCACCCATTAATAATTTAGTGGGCATATAATATGATAAATCCATTAGTCCTCCTATAATCCTATTTTTCTAAATTTATTATATCTAT
Source organism: uncultured Erysipelotrichaceae bacterium (assembly GCA_902783745.1). Lineage (GTDB taxonomy): Bacteria > Bacillota_I > Bacilli_A > Acholeplasmatales > Anaeroplasmataceae > Anaeroplasma. The sequence continues at coordinate 9,399 of CACZRY010000082.1, read as the reverse complement.
CTTTTAATAATTCTTCTAAACTAGTCTTTTGAAGCTTTTTAATTCTTTTTGAAATCTTATGACGTAGCTGTTCTACATATTCATCATTAGGTACCTTAATACCGCCTAATGGTTCATATAAGATTTCATCAACAACACCAATTTCTTTTAAGTCATGGCTTGTTAGCTTCATAATATTTGCAGCCTCTTCAGCTGTTTTAGAATTTTTGAATAAAATAGATGAGAATCCTTCAGGTGATAGAACTGAATATGTTGCATTTTCAAACATGAATACATAATCAGAAACTGTTAATGCTAATGCACCACCAGAACCACCCTCAGATAATACAATTGCAACAACAGGAACTCTAAGTTTAGAAAACTCCATTATATTCTGAGCTATTGCTCTAGCCTGTCCTCTTTCTTCTGCACCCTTACCAGGGTATGCACCTGAAGTATCAACAATTGTAACAATTGGACGATTAAATTTTTCTGCTTCTTTTGCTAATCTTAATGTTTTTCTAAATCCTTCAGGAGAAGTCATACCGAAATTTCTTCTAATAGATTCTTCTGTATTAGTACCCTTTGCTTGTGCAAGTACTGTAACAGGTATTTCATCTAAAAAACCTATACCTGCTATTATTGATTGGTCATCACTAAATAATTGATCACCATGTATTTCAAAGAAATCTGTAATTAGCTTATCAATTAAAACCTTTGCTTTTAATCTTTCTGGGCTTCTAGCAATACATACCTTATCCCAGTGAGATAAATCCTTATAGGTTTCTTTTTTAAATTCATAAAGCTTTGCTGCTAAAGCTTTATATTCATCACATTCTGGATTAAGTGATGATAATTCTTGCTGCATTTCTTTAATTTTTAGTTCATTATCTCTTAAATTACTCATTATCTATAATTATGAAGACGAAGTAATAAATTCAACTTCTTCTTCATATCCTTTCTTGAAACAATAGAATCTAAGAAACCTTTTTCAAGTAAGAATTCTGCAGTCTGGAATTCATCTGGTAATGTTTCTTTTATAGTACGCTCAATAACTCTTTTACCTGCAAAACCAACTAATGCTTTAGGTTCTGCAAGAGTAATATCTGCAAGTGTTGCAAATGATGCTGAAACTCCACCTGTAGTTGGATCAGTTAATACAGCAATATAAAGCTCATTAAATCTACCAACTGCTTCACTAGTTTTAGCCATTTGCATTAACGAAATTACACCTTCCTGCATTCTTGCACCACCAGAACAAGTAAATATTATAACAGGAAGCTTTTTATCATTTCCAAGTTCAAATAAACGAGTAATCTTTTCACCAGTTACTGAACCCATTGAACCCATCATAAAAAATGAATTCATTACACCAACTAATACATTAATTCCATCAATTGAACCCTTTGCACAAACAACTGATTCATCATCTCCTGTTTCTTCCTTTGCAAGATTTAGTTTTTCTTTATAATCAGGAAAATCTAAGTGATGTTCTTCTATATCATTTAAGATTATTTCATAACCAGGATCTAATACCTGTTCTAATCTTTCTTTTGGTGTCAATCTTTGATGATGACCACAATATGGACAAACCTTTAAATTTGCTAATAATTCTTCTTTAACAACAAATCTACCACATTTACTACATTTATCCATTAAGTCTGATGGTACTTGCTTAACAACAATAGTCTTATCACGCTTTTTTAAATTAAGCTTTTCCATTGCATCATCAAATTCTTTTAATTCTTCTTTTCTTTTATCGAATGCGTTTTGCATTAGAATCCAACTCCTTTATGAAATTTTCAATGAATGATGTATCATAATTTCCTAAAATGAATTTTGGATCATGCAATAATACATAATGGAATTCAATAGTAGTATTTACTCCATCTATAATTAATTCCTCTAATGCTGCACGCATTTTTCTTATGCATTCTAATCTTGTTTTAGAAAAAACAATTAACTTTAAAATCATAGAATCATAAAATGGTGAAATTCTATATCCTGGATATACACTTGAATCAACTCTTACACCCATTCCACCAGGAATATGTAAGAATGATATTTCACCAGGACATGGAAGGAAACCATTTGATACATCTTCTGCAGCAATTCTACATTCAATTGCATATCCTAAGCATTTAACATCTTCTTGCTTATATTCTAGATTTAAGCCATATGCAGACTTAATCATTGCTTTTACAATATCAATATGAGTTATTTCTTCAGTTACACAATGTTCAACTTGAATTCTTGTATTCATTTCAATGAAATAATAGTTTTCATCCTTATCTACTAAAAATTCAATTGTACCAACTGAATCGTAATTTACATATTTGCATGCATCAATTGCTGATTTATATAATTTTTCTTTTAATTTCTTAGAAATTGATTGGCAAGGAGCTTCTTCAAGCATTTTTTGATTTCTTCTTTGCATTGAGCAATTACGTTCAAATAAATGAATAACATGTCCATGCTTATCACATAATAGCTGAACTTCAATATGCTTTGGATTTATAATACATTTTTCAACATAAATATCTCCATTAGCAAAGAATTTAATTGCTTCTTCATGAGCTTCATTATAAAGCTCTTCAAACTCATCATGTGAATTAACCTTTCTAATTCCTTTTCCCCCACCACCAGCAGAAGCTTTAACTAATACTGGGTAGCCTACCTCATCAGCAATCTTTCTACCCTCTTCCATAGTAACAGCCTTATGAGAACCAGGCACTACAGGTACACCTGCAGCAATCATTGATTGAACTGCCTCTGCCTTATTTCCCATTTTCTCCATAACATCTGGATTAGGTCCTATAAAAACAAGTCCACATTTTTCTACCATACGTGCAAATGTTGGGTTTTCTGATAAAAATCCGAAGCCAGGATGTATTGCATCACAACCTGTTAAACAAGCAGCACTTATTAAGCGCTCCATATTTAAGTAAGAATCCTGAGCAGATGCTTCACCAATACATACAGTTTCATTAGCTAATTCCTTATGTAATGCATGCTCATCAGCCTTAGAATATACTGCAACAGTCTCTATTCCTAATTCCTTACAGGCTCTTATGATTCTTACAGCTATTTCACCTCGGTTCGCAATTAATATTTTCTTAAACATAATTATTCACCTATCTTAAATAGCTTTTGACCGTATTCAACCATTGAACCGTCTTCAACAAGTACAGCTAAGATTTTACCATCAGTTGTTGCAGTAATTTCGTTCATAACCTTCATAGCTTCAATCATACAAAGCTTTTGTCCCTTATGAACAACATCTCCTACCTTTACTAATGCAGCTGCATTTGCAGTAGGACCTTGATGGAATGTACCTACAAGTGGTGATGTTATATATTTTGCATTTTCATCATCATTTACTTTTGTATTTTCATTTAATGCATTTGTATTATTATTATTTTTTACTTCAGTTGTAGGATAAGCCATTGGTGTAGATACAACTTGTGGTTCATCAAAATTACGCTTATCAAATTTCACCTTTAAACCTTCAACTTCAACTTCCATAACTGTTAAGGATGATTTTTCAAATAATTCAACTAATTTTTCTATATCATTAAAATTTTTCATTATTACTTCTTCTCCCTTATCTTCTTTTCAACTAAATCAACAACATCAGAAACATATTTTAAATTTTCAATATCTTCCCAATCAATTGAAATATTAAACTCTTCTTCTAAATATAAAATTAATTCTACTGCATATAAAGAATCTATTCCTAAATCTTCTTTTAATAATGCATCAGGAGTTATTTTATCTTTATCACAATTAGCATTCTCTATAAGAAGTCTTTTAATTTCTTCAAACATTCTTACCGCCTCCCATTTATTTTAAATTCTTACCTTTTTCTTCCTCTTCAGTCCAGAAATTATCTAAAAATACCTTATATCCACTTTCAGTAAATGGTGGTTTTAATAGATTATCTTCTGTTTCTTTTGATAACTTACCATTTTTTGCAAATTCAATACCAGCTTCCTTGAATTTACTTAAATATCTTGTAATCTTCTTTTCATTCTTTAGATCAATTAATGTTTTTAATTGTGGTACTCCAATAAATGTATATTCACCCTTACCACAAATATAATCATATTGCATCTTTAAAGGCTCATATATAGTACTTGCCTCTGTATATGCACAGCTTGAAATTATAACAAAGCGTCTTTCTGGCTTTGGATTTCTAATTCCATGGAAGCTTTTACCATCCTCTGGTGCACCTTGTCCTCTATAAGTATTCATCATAGAAAGCATTCTATCTGTAAATACCTTCATAGTACCAGGCATTCCAAAGAAAAATAATGGATATGATTCAATAAATATATCTGCTTCTTCAACTTTAGCCTTAAAAGATGGAATATCATCATTTTTTATAACGCATTCTCCTGCAGTTCTTCCCCAGCAAGATAAGCAACCTGTACAAGGTTTAATATTTAATGAAGAAAGATTTACATATTCAACTTCATATTCACCACTCTCAATTAAGCCATCAACAAATGCCTTAGTTACAGTTAATGTACTACTATTTTCATTTTTAGGACTTCCGTTCAATACTAAAATCTTCTTCATAAATACCACCTTTAATTTTTAGCCATAAATCTTTGATTTATCAGCACTAGTAAAAGTCATAGTTCCTTTTGCTCTTAATTCGTTATCAACCATTACCTTTGCATCAAATACTGCAAGAGGTCCCATAGTTTTTGATAATGTAACAGTTATATCTAAAACATCACCAGGGATAACAGGCTTTGCAAATTTAAAATTATCAACCTTAACTATTACATATAATTTTTCTTCATCAGATGCATCAGTATCAAATACAAATGAGCATAACTGAGCACATGATTCAATAATTAATACACCAGGCATAATTGGTGCACCTGGGAAATGTCCCATAAAATATGGTTCATTAACAGAAACACACTTAGTACCTCTAGCCATAACACCTGGTTCTAATTCTATAACACGTTCAATCATTTGGAATGGTGGACGTTGTTTAATCTTTTTATTAATATCATTAATGTTTAACATTATAGTGATAAACCTCCATCAATTGTAATTACTTGTCCTGTAACATATGAAAGCTTATCATCACATAATGTTAATACAAGATTTGCAACATCATCAACACTACCAAATCTACCTTCTGGAATGTGCTTAATATATTCTTCTTTTTTATCTTCAGGAATTGCATCCATCATTTCAGTTAAAATGAATCCAGGAGCAATCGCGTTACATCTAACTCCATAAGGAGCCATTTCCTTTGCAAGAGTTCTAGTAAACTGGTTTACAGCACCCTTTGTTGCTGAATATACAGTTTGACCTGGAATTGAATATGTACCAGAAACTGATGACATATTAATAATAACTCCACTCTTTTTTCTAAACATCTTTAATCCAACCTGCTGAGCCATATAGAAATAACCCTTAACATTTAAATCAAAGCATTTATCTAAATTTTCACTAGACATAGTTAATAAGAATTCATCTCTTGCAATACCAGCGTTGTTTACTAATACATCAATTTGCTTATATGTATTATAAACTTCCTTAACCATTGCTTTAACATCATCAAGCTTAGAAACGTCAGCTTTATAAATCATACCATCGCCGCCATTAGCTTTAATGATATCTAAAACTTCTTGAGCTTTTGCTTCACTTGAAGAATAATTTATAACAACTGTATAACCATTGCTTCCAAGAGTAATAGCACATGCTCTACCTATTCCTCTTGATGCACCTGTAACGATTGCAACCTTCATAATTTTATCCTCCTTACTTAGATACAACTATTGCAGTATATGAACCTGCTGCACCATATGATGTAACTAAGATATTCTTTAATTCCTTATTTTTGAAATTCTTCTTTTCTGCCTTACCAGATGTAATGTAATATGCATCCTTATGAGATAATTTACCACTTAATACTAATGATGCATCAAGTACCTGTGCCATTGCACCACCGGCTCTTGCTTCACCTAAGTTTTCCTTTATCGCAAATAAAGGAGTTTCATTAATCTTATCCTTAAATACTTTAGATAAAACATTTACTTCAATATCATCAATATCCTTATAACCATTTGCGAATGATTCAACTGCATCTATATCATCAATTGTTAAATTAGCATCCTTTAACGCAAGATTAATTGCCTTTTCTAATGCTATATCAGTACCTTTAATTTCTGAATATCTAACAGATTCATGAGCCATACCATATCCTGTAATATAGGCATAGATATTTGCTCCTCTTTCTTTAGCTTTAGATTCATTTTCTAATATTAAAGATACTGCTGCATCAGATAATGTAAATCCATTCTTATTACCTTCAAATGGTACTGTTGTAGAATTAGATACTAATCCTAATTTATTAAATAATTCAGTTGATACTTCTGTGTTTTCATCAATACCAGTAGTTAAAATAGTATCATTAACACCATTTCTTAATACATCAACTGCATAAGCAACTGATTGTAAACCAGCTTGTGCACCATTTGTAACAGTTACATTGTAACCTTTAATGCCAGAACAAATAGATAAATATCCACCTGCTGCATTATATACAGTATTAGGGAAATTGAATGCACTACCATTCTCATTACCCTTTTCATAAATATTTTCTTGGAACTGGCAGCATGTAGATAATGCACCTTCAGATGTACCAACAACAATACCAATATTCTTATCATTTTCATCTGTTACAGTAATACCTGCATTTTGTAATGCTTGCATACCAGAAATAGCTTGCATCTTAGATAAATTATCAAGCTTACGATAGAATGCTCTTTTTAAGCCAACAGTATCAAATAAGCTATCTTCATATGCAGTATGGATAGATGATAAAGATGGTTTAAATGTATCAATATTTGAAATATATTCATCAACATTATTAGATAATGGAGTTAAAACACCAAATCCTGTTACTGCAACCTTATCCTTATAATCATTTACTTTAACATCACCAGGATGATCAGCAAATACTATAGATGCATCATTTCCGCCGAATGCATAGTTATTTGACATAACTGTATGTAATTCTTTTTTATGAGCCTTATTAGGTACAAAATCAATTTGACCTGCTCTTTCTTTTAATGTTTCTAAATCAGCATCACTAAATCCTAATGTAGGTAATACTACTTGGTCAGTTAAGCATCTAATTGTAAATACAGCTTCAACTGCACCTGCAGCACCTAAGCAGTGTCCAACCATTGCCTTAGTTGATGAAATTGATAAATTATCATTTTGTCCATCAAATACCTTATGTGCTCCTAAGAACTCAGATTCATCATTCTTATGAGTACCTGTACCATGGGCATTAATATATGAAATATCCTTTTTTGTAACGCCAGATGTCTTAATTGCATTTTCCATTGCAACAACTTGCATCATAGCATCTTCTCTTGGAGCTGTAATATGGTGTGCATCAGATGTAACACCTTGTCCTAAAACTTCACAATAAATGTGTGCTCCTCTTTTCTTAGCATGTTCATATGATTCAACAACTAAAACACCAGCACCTTCACCTAAAGTAATACCTGATAAATGGTTAAATGGTGAACATCCATCTGGGTCTAATGCATGTAATGCTAAGAATCCAGCATAAGGTACTGATGCAAATGAATCAGAACCACCAGCTAAAACAATATCAGCCTTACCTGCACGAATTAAATCACATGCATATGCAATTGAAATAGTACCTGCAGCACAAGCATTTGCAACGTTTGTAACAACACCACCTGCATGATGTACTAATGCAACATCATTTGCAATAGTACCGATAGGCATTCTTAAAACATCTTCTTTAGTTTTGCCATTCTTGTAATATCCTTCAATAGAAACAGCACCACCAACACAAGATCCCATAATTACAGAAACTCTTTCTGAATTGTTGAAATCATCTAATCCAGCATCAGCTACTGCTTCTTTTGATGCAGTAATTGCAAGCTTAGAAACTCTATCCATTCCTTCAGTGCCAGGGATATCCATATTAAAGTTCTTTACCTCAGCACCAAGCTTTGAATAACAGTTATCTGTACAAACTGATTTAGCTTCTTCAATTCCGCTTTTTCCTTCTTTTGCAGCCTTAATGCATTCTTCTACATTATGGCCAATTGCACTAATCATACCTAAACCAGTTATAACTACTCTATCCTTATCTAAAGTCATATTATTTCTCCTTATAATTAAATAAAAACTATATTAATAAAAAAGATTGCAAGCTTATACTGGCCTGCAATCATAAAAATCTTAATTTTGATGAGCTAAAATATAAGCTGTTAATGTATTAACACTTTGGAAATGTTCTCTATCAACACCAGTCATAGAAACACCGAAATTGTCATCAATACAAGAAATTAATTCGATTGAATCAATTGAGTCAAGACCGATTTCATCACCAAATAATTCTGAATCATCTTGTAATGCATCTCCATCAACACCTAATTCATCAACTAAAAATTTTTTTAATACGTCCTTAATTTGCTTCTCTTCCATCTTAAAAATTTCCTTTCAAATAAGAGCTTTAAAATATTATTATTTTATCGGTTAAAATAAAAACCAATGATATTATATCTTTTATAATATAAAATGTCAAGCGCGCTAAACTTTTATTAATACTAAATATTGAATTTTTTGTTCATTTTGAAACAAAAAAGAGTCTAATTTATAAAAAACACCCTAATGTTTACAAAAAACACTAGGGTTTATATCATCCATTTATATCTTTATTGATTTTTAATGATATTTCATATGAATAATTCTTAAGTATTTCTTCTACAATACTTAATAATTCTAAATATTCTTCAAGAAAAGGAAGAGATATTAATTCTTCCTTTTTTTGATTATATATTTTAACTAAAGATTCATAATTTAAATCTTTATGAACTTTCGCATAAACAAGCTTATGCTGTAAATCTAAAACCTCATCTAAGCTTTTACGAACATTTTCATTCTTATCAATTAAAGGCTCAAGTTCCTTTATTCTTTTTACTTCTTCTAATGAATTAAAATATTCTTTAATTTCATCTAAATTATTCATTAACTAATTCACCAATCATAAACCAAGATTTAACTTCAGTTACATGAACTTTAACAAATTTTCCAACTAAAGATAAATCCTCACTCTTAAAATGGCAAACCTTGTTATGTTCTGTATATCCCATCAACATACCATTACCATTTTTAGAAACACCATCGACTAATACATTAACTGTTGTATCTAAGAATCTCTTATGACCATCATAATATCCCTTATTTACAACTTCAATTAATCTATTTAATCTATCATGCTTTTCTTCTTCAGTTAATGGATTTGGCCATGTTGCGGCTGGAGTGCCTTCTCTTGGAGAATATATAAATGTATATGCTCCTTCAAATTTAGCTTCTTCTACAAATGTTAATGTGTCTTGGAAT
>CACZRY010000081.1 GCA_902783745.1 uncultured Erysipelotrichaceae bacterium | reverse complement strand
TAAAACATAATCAGCACCTAATTTAGAATACTTTTCTGACATAGTAACTGCCTTTTCAGTTTCATTAGAACCTGAACCAACAATTAAAGGCACTCTCTTATTAACCTTTTTAACAGAATATTTAACAATTTCTGCTTCTTCTTCAAAAGATAAAGTTGAAGCTTCACCTGTTGTACCTAAAATTACAATTCCACCACTCTTATTTGCAATATGGAATTCTAATAATTCACCTAATTTTTCGAAATTAACACTGCCATCCTTATTAAAAGGTGTAACTAGTGCTACTATAGAACCTTGTAACATGATAATTAATCCTCCTTATTATAATTGTATTCTAATTCAAATATATCTGTTGCACTACCCAAAACAAATACATTATCCTTTTTATCTATTGTTACATCAATATTACCATAATCTAAAATACATTGACATTTGTTTTTAATGTATCCTAGTCTTTTGGCTGCTACTGCAACAGCACTACATCCTTGTGCTGATGCATGAATAAATCCATTTTCTTTATCATATGTTCTTACCATAAATTTACCTTTTTCCTTCAAGTAAGCATATGATACATTTATTTTTTTATTAAATATTTTATAGCTAGATAATAAATCTGCTATATCTTGTAGTTTTGAATTCATTACATCAGTAAATATAACCATATGTGGTTCACCTACATATAATGAATAAGTTGTTATATAGGTATTGTTAATTACAATTTCTCTTCCAAATGATTCAATTGAATCAGTTATAAAAAGCATTTTGTTATTAAATAATGGTTTACCTATATTTATATTACATGTGAAAGGTACTTCACCTGTAATTTCAAGTTCGACCTTACCTTTTCCTGTTAAAACTTCAAACCTATGTGATTTAATTATTTTTTGTTCAAATACATATTTACTAAAACACATCAATGCATTTGAATCAAATGTGATGAGCTTTCCATATGAATCATAGATTTTCATTTCTAATGGAATATCTTTTACTACAATTAAAGCTTTAGCACCAACTCCAAATACTCTATCTAAAACTCTTTTTGATGCTTCTTGATAATTAATACTTGGATCATATTTAGTTAATATATAATCAGTGCCTAATGAATGCATTTTAATTAGATGCATTATACTTCTCTTTCAATAAGCTCATCTAATGTCATTCTCTTAATTGCAATTCTAGATTTGCCATCTTCAACAAATACAACTGCTGGAGTTAATGCCTTATTGTAATTAGAACTCATTGAATATCCATATGCACCTGTTGTGTAAGTGATTAATAAATCACCTCTTTTTGCTTCAGGTAGATTAATATCTTCAATGATTAAATCTCCTGATTCACAACACTTACCTGCAATAGTAACCTTGTGATTTTTTGGCATATCTTCTTTACCAATAATATCAGCATCATATTTTGCTTGATATAAGGCAGGACGGATATTATCAGTCATACCACCATCAATAAAATAATATTCCTTATTTGGAGTTTTCTTTGTAAATCCAATTGTATAAAGAGTATATCCAGCTTCACCAACAATTGATCTACCTGGTTCAATAGCTAGCTTTTTAATCTTTATACCAGTTCTTTTAATTGCATCCTCAGCTGTTTTAACTAATGTCTTAGATACTACATCAAATGGAATAGGTGCATCTTCATCTGTATAATGTACACCATAACCACCACCAATATTCATAACTAAAGGATAATTAAAATCTTTAGCCATTTCAAATAATTTATCAATTGATGCAGTAAATGCATTTAGATCAAAGATTTGAGAACCAATATGTGAATGGAATCCTAAGAAATTGATATTTTTAGAATTATCAATTATCTTCTTCATTTCCTTATAATCATCTGAACCATATAATACACCAAACTTTGAATCTACATGAGCTGTTACGATAAATTTATGTGTATGTGCTGAAACACCAACATTCATTCTTATGATTATATTTGCAACCTTATTCTTTTCTTTTGCAATTTCATTTAATAATTCTAATTCAGCTAAATTATCAACAACAATAGTACCAATATTGTTATCTAGGGCATAATTGATTTCTTCAACTGATTTATTATTACCATGGAAGAAAATGTGTTTTGGATCAAATCCTACCTTTATAGCAGTATATAATTCACCTAAAGATACAACATCTAAAGATAATCCCATTTCCTTAACTACTCTAATCATTTCCTTACAGTTGAATGCTTTAGACGCAAATTCAACCTCAGTTTCAAACATATCAGATTTAAAATTATTCTTATATAGACTCATTATATTTTTGATATGATTTACATCATAAATATATAATGGAGTACCATATTGCTCCTTTAAAGAAGCTACATCAACACCTGCAATTTTCATTTAATCCCTTCCTTATTATTAAATTTATCTAAATAAAAAAAGACGCCATAGGCGTCATAAAATTATCATTAAAAACATTCCAAAACGGATTAAAAATAATTAGCGCCTCTTCTTTTAGAAGGAGTGATATAAGTATTTCTTATATCCCCATAGGCAATGAATACCTCCATTGCTATTCGGCAGTGATTACCTTTCACATGCTTCATATGATGTCTCATCCACATGTTACTCATTTGCACTGCTACCTCTAACTTATTTAGATACATTAATGATAACACAACAATTTATTAATGTAAATAAATTTTATAAAATTAATTCAATTTTAAACTAATTATTAAAAGGCAACATAAAAGTTGCCAAAATATTACCAATATTTTTCACTCTTTAAGCTTCTTGATAATAAATTATGTAATGCTTCTTTTGCATTATTGCTACCATTAACAACTTGATATGCTGCATTAATGATAGGAAGTTCTACATTGTATTTTTTACCAATTTCATATCCGGCTTCAATAGCACGAATACCTTCAACATTTTGAGTAACTGCATGAATAGCTTCTTCAACACTCATACCCTTACCTAAATTTAGACCACATTGGAAATTTCTTGAGTTCATTGATGATGCTGTAACAATTAAATCACCAATACCTGCAAGACCATATGCAGTTTCCATCTTACCGCCTAATGCAACAACAATTGAAACTATTTCCTTAATACCTCTTGTAATAAGGAATGCTCTTGCGTTTTCGCCTAAGCCCATACCAGATGCAACACCTGATACAATTGCAATTGCATTCTTCATAGCTCCACCTGTTTCAACACCAATAACATCATCTGATGTATAAACTCTTAGGTATTTTTCATTGTTGAATAATTCTTGAACAAATTTTGCTTTAGAATCATCATTTGATGCAGCAACTAATGATGTAACTTTTCTTAAAATTACCTCTTCTGCATGAGATGGACCTGATAATACAACATATCCACTTCTATTTTTTTCTGAAATTTCTTCATCAACAATTTCAGATACTCTTTTTGATGTAGATGGTTCAATTCCTTTTGAAACATTAATAAATAGTTTTGGTGTTTTAATTAACTTATTACATTCATTTAAAACACTTCTTGTTACCTTTGTTGGTACACATAAAACTATAACATCACTGAAATCAAGTGTTTCTTCTAAAGAATCAGTTGCTTTAATGGATTCTGGAATTATTAAATCAAAGAATGGATGTAAATGATTATTATTAATTTTATTAATAAAATCCTTATTAATATCTCTAATCAATACATTATTTCCATTATCTGTTAGAACTTGAGCTAAAGTAGTACCCCAAGAACCTCCACCTAAAATTGAAACATTCATAATACTAGTCTCTCTTTCTGAACTCTAATTTAATTGGGGTTGCGTAGAAATCAAAATTTTTACGCAACTGATTTTCTAAATATCTATAATAAGAAAAGTGTAAGAATTGAGGATCATTTACAAAGAATGTAAATGTAGGTGGTTCAACACCAACTTGAGATGCATAATAAATTTTGATTTTACCACCGTTAAAAATTGATGGTGGGAACATTTGATATGCATCAAGTACAACATCATTTAATGTTGCTGTCTTAATTCTTGTATGATATGCAATATATGCTTCATCTATTGCTGGGAAAAGAGTTTGTACTCTCTTATTATCTAATGCAGATAAGAATACAATTGGTGCAAAATCTAAATACTTAAAATGTGCACGAACATCATCTTCCCATTTCTTCATTGTCTTAGAATCCTTATCAGGAACAATATCCCATTTATTTACAACAATAATACATGGTTTATTATATTCACTAATATATTGTCCTACATGTAAATCCTGATCAATAATGCCTACTCCTGCATCAATCATTAATACCACAACATCTGCGCGAAGTATTGCATCAACAGTTCTTATTGCAGCATATTTATCAAGATTTTCGTAGATTTTACCACGTTTTTTTAAACCTGCTGTATCAATAACTGTATATTTCTTTCCATCTCTTTGGAATTTTGTATCAATTGTATCACGTGTTGTACCTTCAATATTAGATACAATATC